>NZ_LT840184.1:5639786-5939786 GCF_900177425.1 Paenibacillus uliginis N3/975
GTTACTTTGTCCATCTATCTACTGTAAACGGGCGATCCGCAAGACAGCGATTGAATATGCTACTAAAAAAGAATATTAAGGGTAAGGATATCCCATCGGAAAAGTTCACGTCCACCTTTGTTCTCCCATGGCAACCTATGAAGTACATTCCAAAGCAAAGGTAGAACAACAGCAGCTGGAAAGGAGATATCCGTCCCACCAAGGAGAGAATAAGCATGCAAATGCAAAAAATATTTAATACTGAAGCGCCTAACCAATCTACACGCATCATTGAAGGCGAATGCTCGGGCATTTTAAACTGGAATGACATCCGGATGCCACATATGTACAAGCTGTACAAAGTGCTGCTGCTGAACCACTGGATCGCTGATGAAATTCCGATGTCCAAAGATGCACAGCAGTTCCCACGTCTGGATCCGGAAGAGCAACGTACATTCAAGATCAATATTTCCCTGCTTGCTGTATTGGATTCGATGCAGACGATGTTCGTCGGGGATGTGAAACGGTACTTCACGGACTCTTCCCTTGAAGCAATCTCGGCGATTATCGGTCAGCAAGAGGTTGTCCACAACCAATCCTACTCCTACGTTCTATCTTCTATCGTTTCTGAACAGGAGCAGAAAGAGATTTTCGAATACTGGAAGCACGATCCGGTTCTGTTAGACCGCAACCGGTTCATCGCTGACATCTATCAGTCTTTCCGTGACAACCCGTCACCACAGACGTTCTTCAAATCGATGGTGGCTGACCTGATTCTGGAAGGTATTTTCTTCTACAGCACGTTCGCCTTCTTCTACAACCTGGCACGTGACCAGAAAATGATGGCGACAAGCCAAATGATCTCCTACATTCAGCGTGATGAGAACCAGCACTGCTACTTCTTCGCCGAAGTGTTCAAACAGCTGCTGATAGATTTCCCTGAACTGAACTCTAAAGAGAACATCGACTACCTGTACCGCACGATTGACCGCGCCGTTGAGCTCGAAACAAACTGGGCTCATTACACACTAAGTGAAGTTCGCGGCATTGATCTGAACGAGCTGTCTGACTACATCAAATACATTGCTAACCGTCGCCTGAAAATGATGGGTCTTGAAAAAGCTTACGAAGGCGTGGATGTGAACTGCATGCCTTGGATCAAGCCTTTCTCCGACGAAGCATTGAACGCAACGAAAACTGACTTCTTCGAAGCTAAATCCCGCAACTACGGTAAAGTTGGCGACGACAACGGATTTGACGATCTGTAAAATCTATCTGTTCAATAAAAACCTCCGTATTTTTCTCATGGAAAAAGTACGGAGGTTTTCTATTCGTATAAGATTGCCTAAATCAACTATCTTCCTCGTTAATAATAGCTAACGTTTGATGATCTTCCCACTTTCCGTTAATTTTGACGTTCTTCCTGGCGATGCCCTCTTTATGAAATCCAGATTTTAAGAGTACATTGATTGAGCCTATGTTGTGAGGCATCACCCCGGCCTCAATTCTGTGAAAATTCAATTCCTGAAAGGCAAACTTCACGACCAGTTTGACCGCTTCAGTCATATATCCCTTTCCGTTATGCTCTTGATCCAGAAAATAACCGATCCAGCAGCTTTGCAAATCTCCCCGCACGACCTCGGACAGTATGACTTCACCAATTATTTGTTGTGTGTCTTTTAACACAATGACAAATACATATCCCTTATCCTCTCTACTCGACTCTACTGCCTCCCGGATTCGTACTAATTGCCCCTGATGCGTGTAAAAGATGTCTTCTCTCAACCCGGTGAACAACTGGAAAAAATCCCTGTTCTGTACCTCAAGCTTTAATAGTGATTCGACATGGAATTCCTCCACCGGTTTTACAACAATACGTGCTCCTTCTAATAACATTCTTGCATCTCCTCTTCCTGTAAAATAAAAAACACCACAGAAGTCCTGTGGTGTACATGTCGATCTATGTAACCACAGGTAGCGACCTGTGGTGTTTATTCCCACTGTATCCTTGTTTAGTTCAAGCTAACCGAAGGATAAAAGTCGCTGAGCATCCAATTTTGGACATACTTCTCCCGTGATTCGTTTGATCAAAGAAAACAGCAGTAGAGTATCCGATTCCTTTAGATAAAGACACCAGCGATCTTTTTTTCATCTGAATACTCTCTCCTCTCTCGTATATCCTTATTATAAAATCCCGCATCAATATTATTAAATCTCATAATTACAATTACTTTATGAATAACAGGATATAGCATTCCTGTAGATATATCAAATCTTATAAAATTACATTACCGTTCCCTTAGGCGCGTCCTTTGCCGGACGTTTACCCAACTTTAGATGCTTCAACTGTGCCACAATAATAATGCTGATCACAACGAGCAGGAACCACGAACTGATCTTGCCGATATGCACCAGACTCCAGACCTTTTCCTGACCTGGATACGTCCAGGCGCCAAGGAAAGTCGAAATATTCTCCGCGATCCAAATAAAGAACCCGATCAGCAGAAAAGACAGCGTCAACGGCATGCGGTAGGTTTTGCCCAGGACATCAAAATGCACTACAGTTCTTAAAAACACCAAAAAGAGTAGTAGAGTCAGCAACCATCGAGCATCCCATACGAAATGGTGAGTGAAGAAATTAGCATAGATTGCAGCACTTATCAATACGGTCAAGATCGGCAGCGGCCATCCCGTTATACGCAAGTTCGTCCGGCGCCATGCTTGACAAATATAGCTTGCAACGCTCGCGTACATAAAGCCGCTATAGAGAGGGACCCCGCCGATTTTGCTCCAGCCCTCTTCGGGATAAGACCATGACCCCATATGCACCTTGTACAGCTCCAGCATTAACCCAATCACATGGAATACGCAAATGACCTTCAGCTCATCGAACGTCTCCAGCTTGGCTGCCACCATCCCGACCTGTGCGAGCAGACAAATGATCAGAATGAGGTCATACCGATGAATACCCGGAACCTCCACCATTTTGGTCACACCGAGCGCAGCGAAAATAATGACCGGAAAAATACAAGACAGCGCCTGCTGAATGCCAAACGCCCACAGCTTGCGAATAAATGTCATACGTCCTCCTGTTATGCAAACTTAATATGTCCCAACGTACTATAAGCCGGACCGCTAAATAAAGTACAATCCAGTAACCATTGTAATCGATAGCAGCCGTAATTTAAAAGGCTCTTGCCAATGGATATGATTACCTACGCCCAAAATCCACTTGAAGCTGAAGCTCATACTTTGTGTTTTCTTGACAAGGCACCCTTACGTGTTACTCATCAGCAAGCAGTTCCCGCAGCATAATTTCGCGATTGTTAATAAACTCTTTCATAATAATAAAGTGGTCCGTCTCCTCCAGACTGCACTCTTCAATGCCGCCCTCGTTCAGCTTCAATATCCGCGCGTCTGGATATGCCATAAGAATAGGTGAATGGGTAGAGATAATGAACTGTGAGTTTTCTTGTACGAGATCATGAATGCGTGTCAGCAGCGCCATTTGACGGAATGGAGACAGCGCCGCTTCAGGCTCATCCATAATATACAGCCCATTCCCACTGAACCGGTGTAAAAAGGTTGCAAAAAAAGACTCGCCATGGGACTGCTGGTGCAGTGACTTCCCGCCATAGGATTGATACAGACCTGGGCATTCCCGTTCCAGTGAATCAATCTCGGAGGCAACATTATAATAGCTTTCCGCACGGAAAAAGAATCCGTCCCTCGGCTTTCTCACACCCCGTACCGCCCGAATATATTGGTACAACTCCGAATGTGTCTCTTCCGTGGCGAATGAGAAATTCATCGTTCCACCCTCCGGATTAAAGCCAAGAGCAGCCGCAATGGCCTCCAGCAGCGTAGATTTTCCCATGCCATTCTCCCCGACAATATAGGTTACCTTCGGGTGAAAATCCAGTTGATCGAGCGTCGATACCGCCGGCAGGTTAAACGGATACTTCTCAAAAGAGGGGATTCGATCTCTCAGCAAGGTTATAGCTCTTAAATATGCGTTTAGAGTGGATATTTCGATCTTTCCCACACCCTTTCCCGACCTTATTGAACCGCGTAAGTAAATGAGTAATATGCTTCATTCCATTATACCGGATAACGGCCTTAGCCCAAAAACGGCGGATTTCCCGTTTACATACCGGAAATCCGCCGCTGTTGTTCGTTATCTCTAATCATTCATTAGGAATTGGTATAATTCCTCGATCTTCTCATCGGTCAAAGCTCCACTATTATCGAACACCTTGATGGATGTTTTCGGAATATCCCAGTTCACATCCGGAACGAAGTCGACACGCTTCTTGAAATCATCCCAATGCTCCAGCTTCCACTGGTCACGCTCGGTTTGTCTGTCGATAATGCGCTCCTTTTGTAGCTCCATGTCCTGAAGTGCAACAACAATTACCTTCACATCGACCTCGTTCTTGGTCAGACCTGCTGCCGAGATAACCTCTTCAATCCATACCCGGTTTTTTAGTTCTGCCGTAAACGGAGAGATCATAAATACGTTCTGACCCGCATTCAGGTTCTCGATACAAATATCCTTCGTCGTGTCATACTCCAAATCACGCAGATTTTCTTTGTAAAATGCGGAATCCCGGTCATTCGGGTCCAGACCGTTAGCCTCCAGAAACTTTTCAACGAAACGTCCGCCTACGGTATCACGATCCAGAAATGCCGCAGGAATACGAACCGCAAGCTTTTTGGCTACGGTTGTTTTACCTGTTCCGGCCACACCAACAAAAAACACTAGCTTTTGCATATCGTACCTCCCTCCCCTATGAGAAAATCTGGTCTTCCTAACGGGTTAACTTGCAAATTTAATTGCGCTGCATTCTCAGGCGCGTTTCCTCTATCAATTCTTCAACAGCGGAATCCAGACGCTCCTGAAGCTCCTCAGCAATATCGAACCCGCCATCTTCCTTGCGATCCACTTGAGCATTGACAGCATACACGCCCCCCAAAATATGACGGGCACCAATCGAGGATAACACCGGCTTTAATGAATAGTCGATAGCCAGCAGATGAGCAAGACTCCCTCCAATGAACAGCGGCAAAATGATTTTGCCTGCCAAACCTTTTTCCGGAATCAAATCCAGGAACGTCTTGAGCACGCCTGTATACGAAGCCTTGTAAACCGGGCTCGCGATAATGACCACATCAGCTTCGGCTACAAGTCCGTTAGCCTTGACGATATGCTCGCTTCCAAACTTGGTATGAATTAAATCCTCTGGTGGCAATTGTGCCACATCAATCCGTGTTACTTCAAAATCAGCAGCAGCCAGACTCTGCTCCGCAAAATCCATAATGGCATTCAGACGGGAGCCTGCTGTAGGACTGCCGTTAATAATGACAGCTTTAGCCATTACCTATCCCCCCCTGTGTAAAAATATCGTGTCGCCCCTTACAGGCGTTCGGTAATATTGTTGTCCTTTATCAGGACCGGCCTTCCGGCCGGAATCCAGAAAAAAAGACTTCACAAGATTACTGTAAAGTCCTCCGGTGGTCCGGTCGTAACCTATATAAGACAAATTCATAGGGAATTCATCAGATTTAGTAACATGTTATCAATCCGTCGCTATATTTGTCAATCCTGTGAAGCCTTATGCCATGCGTCTTTTCCCCATTCCAGCACCCACCAGCCATACTGCAGTACGATCAGAAAGGCAATCACCGTCGAAGGAGCCGGACCGTTAATGCTCTGCGAGAAAGCAAGCAGACCCCCAAGCGCCGTATACAGCAGCACTCTGCAAGCATTCATAAGCAGGGAGTCCCTCTTCGGCAGCAGCAAGAGTAGTGACATCCTACGTGTTGCAAAATCATAAACGCACTTTTTATATATTAGCCAATGGAGACAGCCATGCAGTGCGAACAGAACCATGGGTTGGATAATTAAAAATACATACGGATGACCCAGCAGCTGGAAACGCTCCAGAAGCCAACCTTCTTGATGCTGGGGACCCCAAATGTCTAAGGTGCCTAACCAGTTCCATTGAAGACGCACGACAGCATAGATGGATAAAAGCGAAATAAAGAAGCTCCATAAGAAAACAAACTGTCTTTGTGTCATCTTTACACCCCTTTGATTAAGTACGTTTATACTTCATCACATGACCTATTCAGGAACTGAATTACTCTCCGCCAGCAGTGGGGAATACATCATCAGTGCGTGGTTTTCCGTAATCATCTCATCGCTGATGAAGTCACCATCCATGGTGTACACTTTCCAGCCGATCATGTTATTCCGTGCGTGTTTGGAAATATTTTACCATGCTTTTCATCTTGATAAAGAACATTTTTTTGTGATCAGATCCCTAATTCGTCAAAAATCATGACTTTACCGCACTTCTATCTGGGCATCTGCATAGAGATAAAGCATCCCTGTGAATTCCTCAGGGGAAATATCAAGGAGGAGTTGCCATGAGCAAGGTCTACCCGTACTTCGGGTTCAAAACCGTCTGTGAGGAGCAGCCCATCTCGTTCCCGCCGCAGCATCAGGATTGTCAGCCGGGACTAGAGAGCCTGATGGATCCCCGTCCGATCAGTGAGGACCCTGAATACCGGGGAAGCGGGAAGCTGGCAGGCAAAATTGCCATCATTACCGGCGGTGACAGTGGGATCGGCAAAGCGGCTGCCATTGCTTTTACCAAAGAAGGGGCCAATGTGGTCATTCCATACTTATATGAAACGAGCGACGCGGAGGAGACGAAGGAGCGTATAGAACAGCTTGGACGGCAATGTCTGCCGATCAAAATCGACCTCCGCTTTAAAGCCAACTGCTTCGCTGTGATGGAACAGACGATAGCGAGATTTGGAAGGCTTGATATACTCGTCAATAACCATGCCGTGCAATACGTCCAGCACAGCATACTGGACATCTCAGAACAGCAGCTCTATCACACGTACCACACGAATGTGTTTCCTTTCTTTTTCATGATACAGGCGGCTTTACCTCATCTGTCACGCGGAGATTCCATCATTAATACAGCATCTATTACCGCTTATCAAGGGGCCAAAGAACTCATCGATTACTCTTCGACCAAGGGTGCTATCGTCTCCCTCACCCGTTCCCTTGCCCTCTCTCTCGTTGACCAGGGCATTCGCGTGAACTGCGTAGCCCCAGGACCGGTATGGACACCGCTTATCCCATCCAGCTACTCCGCCGAGGAAGTATCGGTATTTGGTACGGATACGCCAATGAAGCGGGCCGCTCAGCCGTATGAACTTGCGCCTGCTTACGTATATCTGGCTTCGAATGACTCCTCCTTTGTAACAGGTGAGGCCATTCATGTAAACGGCGGAGATATGATCACCAGCTAAGTATTGAGGGTTATAAAATTGACATCACATGTCACTTCACAACAGAATATTGTCCTCCATACAAAGACATCAATTAATGAACCTCTATCGGCGTACCTCAAAGAGGACAGACCCCACTTAGCGGCAGTTTTTCTTGTGAGATAAAGATACATTTCACCCCGAAAGTTATGCTTTCTTAAATAAAGAAAAAAAGCCCGAATTTCTCCGGGCTGAACAACTTTCTGATTTTCTTATCTTTTAATGTCTCCACCATTTCCATAGCAAGGATGGTTCTTCTTTTACGGTGATCCGCTCGTCTTCGGCTGTATCGGAAATGTGCTTAAACCGTTTGCAGCCAAACTCCAGACGGTAATACTCGCCTTCGTGGTCTATATCCATACGGGTATGAATCCGACTGACCACATTTTGCATTTCCGAAAAACCTTCGAACATTTTGCTCGACCTCCCTGGATAATGACCGGCAGCCTTTGTCCTGCCGAGGAGTAAGCTCCCATTCATTTCAGGGGGCCGGCAAGATCTAAGCCGCAGGTGATTTAGTAATCTGAGTGAATTTTGTTTACGCTTTCATTTTAGCATATCCCCCCATTTTTGAGAATGTGATTTCATCGTTTTCGAGCTGCAAAGTCCTCCGTATGAGGACATTTCACAGAACTGAAACAATTGCCAATCCGGGCAATGCTTGGGGACATTCCTCTAAGCTATAACGTACTTTAACTTGGCTTCGAAACAAAATCCTTACAGGAGGTTAAGACTTATGAATTCCGGTAACAAGAGATTGACCGGGCGTATGGATATGGGATTTTATGCGCTGAATAAATTGGCCTGTGCTGGTGCCATTCTGTTACTTCTAACCATTATTTCCTGGCTGTGGCCTGCCAGTGCCGACAGTCCAGCATCTATCCTCGGGGTCTCCATCCCGCTGGAGCATTGGGTGTATGGCTATGCGTTAATCGCATCCCTGGCTGCCGATGCCATTATTTCTCTACTTCCGTCATTGAACAACGTGAAACAAGCCGCCCTATACGGAGCAGCCGGCTTCCTGTTCTTCGCTTTATTTACCGGAGGAGACACCGATACATTTTGGGTACGCGGGTTAGCCGGAGCCTTCATGCTCCTGATGTACTCATGGGGCAAGCAGACTTTCACAAGCCAATCGCTCACCACACCATTTTTTGCGCTTGTGGTCCCGCTCCTTTGCTGGTTTGTAATCTAGAAGCGCGATACGCGCGCAGCACCTAGCTCGTGGTGTGGTGTAGCGCGTTGCATGAAGTCTTCGATCTACGGTAAGGGAATCATAACCCAGTAGCGGCTTCCATGAACGGGCTTGCCCATGCGGAGAACGATAAATGAGTATCCCATGTCACCGTATTTGTGGCTTGGGCACACCCCCAGAACAGAATCCGCTGGTACAGCATATGGACCTTAAACCGCTTCTCAAAAACGTCCTGATCGCATGATTGTAGTCCCGCTTTATACGCTTGGAGGAACTGACGTGCCGTACCTTCCTTTCCGTTTTCCAGATACAAAGCTGTCATTTTGGGAAGATCTGCTATTCCGTCGCCAAAATATGAGGTCGTAAAATCAAACAGCCCGCTCACCTTCCACGAATCTGTCGACTGCTGCAAGAGTAGATTTCCGGGCTTGAAATCACCCATTACAAAGCAAGGGTACTTCAGATCATCAAAGGCTTCTTTCGATTCTTTCAGCAGCTCTTCCACCCATGCTGTGTCTTCAGCAATTATCTCGGAATAACGTTTGGCGTCATCCAGCCAGTACTTAATCGTATCAAACAGCCAGGTCGTGTATGAATCGTGGAAGGGTCGCACGTTCCCTGTAGCGGGATCAAATTCACCGGGTTGGTCCACCTTCCAGCGGTGGAGCTGGAGCAGCGTGTCGGCAAGTAGGACGGCTATGTCTGATTCATCTTGTGGGTTAAGTTCTGCTTCCAGTTCGGGAGAGAACAGATGACTTCCTGGCAGTCGCGGCATAAGCGAATAGCTCCACCCAAAAATATCATCGCCCTCATCCACAAGATACGGTGTGGGCACCGGGATGTCGGTATGCTGATCCAAATATTCGATGAAATATCGCTCCTCCAAAAACTGTCCGGCAAACACAGGATTGCCTTTAAGAACAAACTCACCAGCTGATGAAGACACAAGCAGGGTCTGTCCCATGGCCCCTTGATCCGTCCTACAGAAGGAAATCAGCCTCCCCAGATCAAACCGGTCCAGCACACTCTGCAGCTGTTCCCCGTTGACTTCACCTAACTTATTGGAAGAAAAGTATATTTGTGTAGTCAATAGAACCTCACTCCTGATCTGAAGATTATAAAGCTTACTAATTTCTATTATATATGTACCCTTTAAAGAGGACGAGCCCACGCAGTCCGCAACCTATGACAATTCACTCTTTATTGCTTTACAAAAAAAACGAAGAACGCCGCACCCAGGCCGGATATCGTATCCGTCTGAAGGTGCGGCGCTCTCTATTCTATACATTGTGCACATCAACTTCATAGGTCATGCGTGGTGCTGTAGACAGCGCATAAATCAATACGCCACTGTGAATCGGGTCCGTATAAATTGCGGATCGTCCAGCTCATCCAGCATCGCAACTGCATAATCTTCCGCTGAGATGCGGCTCGATCCGCTCTCATCCGTAATCAGCCGGTCCGTACCAATCCGGAACTGCCCGGTACGTCGGCCTGGCTCAATGATCGCCGCTGGACTTAAATAAGACCAGTCAAGATCACAGTCCTGATAAATGCCATAAGCGTCCGCATGGGCCTTCGCTAGAGTACGAACCTCCTCCGGAAATTCCGGTGTATCCATTAGTGCCTCTCCGCTATCCGTAATCAAACTACCGGCGCCGCCTACAATAAGTAGCCGCTGCACACCCCCGCGTCGTATTCCTTCAATCAGTGCCCGTGCCACTTCCAGCAGTTCTTCCTCTTCGCCGAATCTCGGTCCGTAAGCACTGATGACTGCATCATGTCCCTTAACGGCTTCAGCAATCGAAGAAGGATCAACGGCATCGGCCCGAACGATGTTCATTTTGTCTTTATGTTCACTGAGCTTATCCGGGTTTCGAACTACCGCAGTAACTTCATGGCCTCGCCGAATCGCCTCATTCGCAATCCGCATTCCAATCGTTCCTGCTGCTCCAACAACCGCTATTTTCATGTTTGTCCTGCCCCTTTCAACTATGATCATTTCATCGTCTTTTTCGGTTCAAACCTTGATATTTCACAAATTTTAGCAATAAAGCAACCAAAGACCTATATTAATATGCATTATTTTCACCGATAGTATAGATAGACATGCATAACTACGAAAAATATTTGCGCAAAAATCCCTCGCCCTTTGCGTTGGCCTTATGTTTTGTCGAATAATGATGAATCACATCTAACCATGTCCCTCCTGTCTCTATTTATCAAAACAATGTGTAAGGAGAACATTATTCATGAGAAATCAATCCAATCACCGATTCTACCTGTTGCTTGCCTGCTGTCTATTGTTCCTCGGCAGTCTGGCCCTCCCATCCAACAGAGCCCAGGCTCAGCCGAAACAAAAAGCAACCTGGTTTTGGGACACAGCTATGATCAAGGAATCATCCGAGGATATTCTGTCCTTCGCTTCCGCTAATGGCGTGAACACATTTTATCTGCAAATGAACCGTGATGTACGTCCAGAATACTACAAGAACTTTATCCGTCAAGCCACGGCAAGAGGCATTGAAGTCCACGTCCTTGGAGGCTCACCTAGCTGGTCGCTCGAGTCAGAACGCTACCGTCTGGAAATCTTTTTGGACTGGACCGCTGCTTATCAGGCATCCGCTGCCCCTGAGGAACGTTTTACCGGTGTACATATTGATATCGAGCCGCACGTGCTTGGTGAATGGAGTACAAACCGTTCTTCCCTGATCAAGCAGTGGCAGAGTAATGTTCGCTTTCTGGCCGACGGAGTACGTTCCCTGAACCTTCCGATTACGGCTGATATTCCATTCTGGCTGTATACTTACAATCTGCCAGATGACTCCATGTCGATGAGCCGCTGGATCATTTCCAAAGTAGATGCTGTCGTCGTAATGGCTTACCGTGACCAGGCCACCAACATATATAATCTGGCCATTCCGGAAATGGATGAAGCTACTGAACTTGGCAAAAAAGCAATCATTGCTGTCGAAACGAAATCAGGCGGTGAAGGAAATTTCATCACGTTCTATGAAGAAGGCTCCTCCATCATGAATGAACAGCTGCAACAGGTGGATGCCATGGCAGCTCAGCACGCGTCTTATGACGGTCTTGCCATTCACGAGTACAGAGCTTGGAAGGATCTAGTTGACCGGGGGAATTAAGCATGTATTTCACCTCACAATTCCTTGAAACATCAAACGTTTCACACATAAAAGGCCGCCGGTAACGGCAGCCTTTACTCTTGTTCGCTCTTACGTCACAAACACTCCAATCGAACATCCCCGCTCCAACTGATCATGCTGCCAATAGAAGTAAGAGTACATAACCGAGTGTCAGTTTCGCACGCTTTATGGGACCTTTTTCTATGGGTATATGTGTATTCATACGAATTCCCTCCTTGATTCCGAGTGAAATTTCATACGCACGTGATCCTGTATATTTCAGTATATTCCCCGCATCAATTTTGACCACAACTAAATTTGTTTCCTAAGAGCAAAAAAATAGCAGCAAGGAAGAAACAAAACCAAACTTGCCAATTCCCCTAAGGCATTGAATATGGTGCTTTTTACACAGACAGCCGTCTTCTTCTTGCAGTGCCTGTGATATGTCTTTTCCGTGAAAAAACGAACCTTGTCTCTTCTATAAAAGAGTACAGCTTGTCTTGAAATCCCATCCTTCTTGTGCAATAGTGAAAGAAGAAAATTGAAGGAGGGGTCGGCTTGTCCCTTGCTGAATGGATTGATGGTTTTTTCGGCTCGATGGAAGGTCTGCTGGCAGTGCTGTTGTCAGCGGCCGTATTCCTGGGCATATACATATATAGTGCTACCCGACTTCAGGCCGCCCGAACGGAGACGCTGGAACGCATAAGGCAGTCCTTGACACTTTACACACAGCTGGCCGGACCGCTCACCGCCGTTATCGAACATCCTGACGAGGCAGACCTGCCTGATGAGCAGCTCGTGGGACTCTTGCAGGAATGTAAAGCGGCAGATCGGCTGACGATGGATCTGCTGGAGCAGATCGACAACTATCTGCGCGACCGTGACGATTCAAGGCTGCCGCAGTTGAGCAGAACCTTGGAACGTGAGATGAATGGGCTCGTTCGGGAACGCGGCGAACTTCTTCGCCGCATAGAAACTCCTGGTTGGGGAAGCGGTCTGTGGCTGCTGCTGAAGCCAGCTGTACCTGGCGTAGCTTTTGCTGCTGCTGTGTTCTGGACCTTTGAGCTCATCTCTGAGCTGCAGTATCCAGAGGCATGGACGGCCCCCGAGGTATGGTGCCTGTGGCTCTCCTGGATGATTGCTACTGTTTCCTTTTATCGACTGCTGATGGACTCCAGACGCCGTTCGCTCGGCGTGATCTTCTATGGGCTTCATTTTCTGATTGCTGCAACCGCTCTGCCGAACCTGGTCTGGCCCGAAGCTTCCCCTTATGTGCTGGCCACACAGCTGATGCTGTACCTGACAGGATTCTGGTTCACGTCTACCCGCTCCAGAAAAGAACGGCCTTATGCGGGCCATCCGGAACTGCTGGAGATGTACTCACAGCATCCCGGGGCTGCGTCAGAGGACGACATCCAATCAGCTAAATGTCCCTCCCCCCTGCCTCCCCGCGATGGCAGCACAGGCAGCAAGCATCGTTCTCTTAAATAAATATCCACATAAAGGCGTCCTAGGGTCAATATCGACCAACAGGACGTCTTTTTAATGTTGAATAATCCTGTCAATCCTCCATGAAAGACAATTACCCCTTCATTCTCATCTCGACAAATAACTTTACTTGTGTTAATTTATTTACACAAGTAAATATTCAATGGAACAATCTCACTCATTCCGCATTATCAGAGAAAGGAGACATTCATGAACCAACCTCATATTCCCTTACGGGAACTCAAAAAAGCCAAAACAAGAATAGCCTTGTACGAGGCCGCGATGTCACTGATCGGAGACCGCGTGTTCCGTGAAGTCATGCTGGACGACATTTGCCGGATGGCAGAGGTATCACGGGTAACCTACTTCAACCTGTTCCGCAAAAAAGAAGATCTGCTTCTGTATTTCATGCGAATCTGGCTGACGGGCAGGATCATCGACATCCAAGAGCAGCAACTTCGCGGTTTTGAAGCAGTTCGGCATCTATATCGCCATATTGCAGAACAGTCACGGGAAAAAGCCGGAATTATGCCAAGCCTGATTGCCTTTTTGTCGGAAATGAAAATGCATCCGTGTATGCCGGAACTCAGTCAAGCTGAAGTTCAGCTTCTGTTTCCCGGTCATGAGGAGCTTGGCGCCGAATCTCCCGATATGTTTGCTCTATTTGAACGTTGTATGTCAGAGGCCGCTCAAGATGGCACACTAAAACCCGGGGTTCCCATACCGGAAGCTATACAGTTTCTGTTTATGGTGTTTTATGGCGCTTTTCTTACTTCACAGCTCTACGCTTCGGATGATATTGGATTCTTTTATGAAGCCCAGCTTAAATTGATTGAGAATTAGAGATTTAGGGAGGAGTTAATATGGGTAAAGTGATACCAGGCCGCTATACGGCCCAGATGGATGGTTCGTTTGTTGTGTTTATTATCGGAATGCGGGTCAACCGCCTGTGGGCAATCCACAAATGGCTGCCGGTCTTTCGGGCTATGGGGCCCATGATGCGAGAGCTTTATACGAATCGGGAGATTGGTTTTCTGGATGGGAGCGTACATTTATCTTGGCGCGGCGTAAGCCTCATCCAATATTGGAGATCCTTCGAGGAGCTCGAACATTATGCGCGACATGGAGACAATCATCTTAAAGCTTGGAAAAATTTCAACCGCAGCATTGGAACAGACGGCACCGTCGGTATTTATCATGAAACGTATATGGTGCAGCAGGGTCAACACGAGTCTGTATATAACAACATGCCGATATT
Organism: Paenibacillus uliginis N3/975; assembly: GCF_900177425.1. Lineage (NCBI taxonomy): Bacteria > Bacillati > Bacillota > Bacilli > Caryophanales > Paenibacillaceae > Paenibacillus > Paenibacillus uliginis. The sequence continues at coordinate 5,654,203 of NZ_LT840184.1, forward strand.
CGGACTAGCTAAAGCAGGCCATCACATTCCGGCAACTGGAAGAAAAGAAACGGCGAGCCGCAGACTCGGCCGGGATAGCGAACCTGCTGTACCCACTCCGCCGAATCCTCTACAGCGCGGATGATGTGCAGGATATCAAGAGCCATATGAAAAAAGCACTTCCGGATAAAGATTTCCGAAAGTGCTTTTTATGCGGCCCGGCTCTACTTCGTACCCGAACGAGGTGTTTGCTGCCTGGCTGAAATCCGGCTGGACTTTTCCGGTGGGACGGCGCCAGAGGACGTATTCCCAAAACGCTTGCGCTCCGTGCGTTCCATCTGAACGATCTGTCCCTCATGCACAACGATATGCAGCGAACCGAACTCCATATCGTCCAGAAGGCCTGCAATACGTTCCAGCCACGTTTCATCCACTTTTAAAGGTTTCGCCATGGATACCGCCTCCTTTACCCGGGTCATAAGCCCTTTTATGATACCGCTGCGCTTAACAATAATAATCCCCATCAAGAAATCCGGAAGCATCCGGATTCAAAAAACATCCTTATCCAACCTGTATAGTATGAATTAAACTTAGCATGGTCTGGAAACCTATGTCAATGGGCACTTTTTCGTGATAACCAATTTTTGAGCAGCAATGTAATGAGAGCCAGAAGCAGAAGCAGAGACGCTACCGCGAAGGATACCGAGAATTGGTATTCGTTATACAATATTTCTACATGAAGCGGCAATGTATTCGTCTCCCCCCGGATGTGACCGGATACGACAGATACCGCACCGAATTCTCCCATAGCTCTCGCGTTACACAGGATGATACCATACAGAAGTCCCCACTTGATGTTCGGCAACGTAACCCGCCAGAATATGTGCCAACCGCCTGCTCCAAGGGTTACCGCTGCCTCCTCCTCCTTCGTCCCCTGATCCTCCATTAACGGAATCAGTTCCTTCGCAACGAACGGAAAGGTAACAAACAGGGTGGCGAGGACGATGCCCGGTAGGGCGAATATAATCTTGATGTCATGCCCATCCAGCCATGGTCCGAGCCATCCCTGCCGTCCAAAAACCAGAACAAAGATTAATCCGCCTATCACGGGAGAGACAGCAAAAGGCAGATCAATCAGTGTAATCAGCAATCCTTTTCCTTTAAAGCTGAATTTCGTTATACTCCAAGCTGCAATGACGCCGAATATCGTATTCAGCGGAACGGTGATGACTGCCACGAGCAGCGTCAGCCGTAGCGCCGACAACGCATCGGGATCGGACAGTGCCGCGGTGTAAACGTCCCAACCCTTTTTCAGCGCCTCGGTTAGTACGGTCAAAAGCGGCAACACGATCAGCCACAGCAGCACCATACCCGCCGCACTGATCAAGGTCCATTTCACCCACACTTTCTCCGCTGATGCCGGAGAGGAAGGGACGCTGCCGGGTATTCCCCGTGCCATCGGTACGGTTCCTGCCATGATAAAATCCTCCTTGTTCTCCGTTTAGCGAGCGGTCTTCCGCGTCCAATGCTGTAATAGATTAATGCCCAGAAGCATCAGGAAAGAGATGAGTAAGAGTAGCAGCGCCACAGCCGTGGCTCCGGCATAGTCAAACTGCTCTAGCTTCGACATAATGAGCAGCGGGGCGATCTCGGTCTTCATCGGCATATTACCGGAGATAAACACCACCGAGCCGTACTCTCCAATGCCCCGCGCGAAGGCCAATGCAAATCCCGTCAAGAGCGGTGGAATGAGCGCAGGAAAGATTACTGTGCGGAATGTCCGCCAACGTCCCGCCCCGAGCGTAGCCGCCGCTTCCTCGGCATCCCGCTCTGCATCCTGCAGAACCGGTTGAACAGTCCTTACCACGAACGGGATACCAATGAACATCAGCGCCAGTGTAATGCCAAGCGGCGTGAAGGCCACCTTGATTCCGAGCGGCTCGAGAAGAGATCCGATCCAACCGTTTGCGGAATATATGGCTGTAAGCGCAACTCCCGCCACAGCGGTCGGGAGGGCAAACGGGAGGTCAATCAGTGCATCCCAGAGCTGCTTACCGGGGAACTCATACCGCACAAGTACCCAGGCCAGCAGCAATCCGAGTATCGTATCGATCAAGGCAGCCAGCGCTGCCGTTCCAAGACTGACCTTATAAGATGCCAGTACACGTGGATCGGCCGCAATTTCCCAGAACTTGCCCCAGGTGAGTCCTGTATGGTTCAGCAGCAGAGCAGATAGCGGCACCAATACAACCAGACTCATGTAAAACACAGTGAATCCCATTCCGATTCCAAAGCCAGGAAGCACTCGGCGCCTGCCTCTGCTCTTTGCCTGAAGTATAGCCATCATTCCTCATCCTTTCCCACCTTCAGCCTAATGGGCTGATCAGCTGCCAGGCACGTAAATCTTGTCGAATATGCCCCCGTCATTAAAATGCTTAACTTGCGTCTCTTCCCAAGTTCCGAATATATCCTTCAGTGTAAATAGCTCGATCGCCGGGAATTTATCTTTAAATTTCTCACTTACACTGTCCAGCGTTGGACGGTAGTAGTTCTCCGCGGCAATTTGCTGCCCTTCCTCACTGTACAAATATTTCAGATAGGCTTCTGCCACCTTTCGCGTCCCGTGTTTGTCAGCAATCTTGTCTACCACAGCAACCGGTGGCTCAGCCAGGATACTCACTGACGGATTTACAATTTCAAATTTATCCGGGCCAAGCTCGTTGATCGATAAATAGGCTTCATTCTCCCAAGCCAGCAGCACATCTCCGATTTGCCGTTCAACGAACGTCGTTGTTGCCCCACGGGCTCCGCTGTCGAGCACCGGCACATGGGTGAACAGTTCTTTTACATATTCCTGAGCCTTCGCTTCATCGTTGTTGTTGGCCTTCAATGCATATCCCCATGCCGCCAGGTAATTCCACCGCGCACCGCCCGATGTTTTCGGATTCGGTGTGATAACCTCCACGCCTTCCTTGATCAGATCCGGCCAGTCCTTAATACCCTTCGGATTGCCTTTACGTACAAGGAACACAATGGTCGATGTGTACGGCGCACTGTTATGCTCGAACTTCCCTTCCCAGCCATCCTGGATCAGCCCGGCTTGACGGATTGCATCAATATCATATCCGAGTGCCAGCGTGACCACGTCCGCTTCTAAGCCGTCAATAACGGATCGGCTTTGTTTGCCAGAGCCCCCATGCGATTGTTTGAATGTGACCTTCTGTCCTTTCTCCTTCTCCCAATAAGCTGCAAATGCTTTGTTATAGCTCTCGTACAATTCACGGGTCGGATCATAGGATACGTTCAAGAGCTCCACACTTTTGGCTTCTGCTCCGCCCGTCTCCTCCTTTCCTTTAGCCGAAACGCTCGGGTCAGTTTTATCCGTTGCGCAAGCTGCCAGTGCCGCTGCCATCATGACTGCCAGACCTACCAAAACTCCTCGTTTTAACACCTTTTTCATATGGAATCACTTCCCCTATTTTTCTTTAGACGGATTGCCAAGCTATCACACTTCATTTGACAATCCGTCTTTACTAAACAGGAATACAAAAAGAACGGAGGACCCCCATAAGGATGTGGTCAAATCGGCCGTAGGCCGTATCTGCTTCATCCTTGTGGGTGTTCCTCCGTTCATACGGTGAGAACAATTTATATAATTCCTACCTGTTTAGTGTGTTATAGGTAATTGTAATGACTCCACTGCAACCTGTCAAACCTTTTTTCACAACATCATACAGAAGCTACAATCTGATAAAGTTCTTCCGGTTCATGGATCAGGTATGTAGGTTTTCCCTGAATCAGCAACTCCTCGGCGTCATATCCCCACGTAACCATGGCGCAAGCAATACCCGTGTTCTGGCAGGCCTCCGCATCCCGAAGCTCATCTCCAATGTAGAGTACCTCATCCTTCGAGATTCCCCGCTCCTTCAATAGCTTCCGGAGTGCCTTCTCCTTACCGAATATATTGCTCGCCGTGTATACGAAATCAAACATCTGACTGTCATGAATGCCAAGAAACTTCTGAATGTTATCCTCACTGTTGGACGACAGAATCCCCATCGTCATCCCTTGTGACTTCACCCTGGAGAGGACATCACGTATGCCCGGCACAATGTCCAGATCAATCACATCGTCCTTATATTTCTTCTTCACGTCGGCCACAAGCATCGGCAGCTTGTAGATCGGACATTTCATCACCTTTAGCCGCTCTCGTATCGAGAGGGAAGCCAGGTGTTCAATATCCTCATCTTTAATCTTCTCATAACCGTATTTATCCGCCAGATCGTTCATCAGCTTCACAACCAAGTATTTACTCTGGACGAGCGTTCCGTTGAAATCAAAAATGAGCACCTTGTACACGTCGTTCCTCCTTTATGCCACATATCTTATATAAGATTTTCTACATGGCAAGGAAGATTCCTGTTAAACGACATCCACGTTTTCCACATTTCTAAAGGACATATAAGCGATTAACAGACCAATGATTCCAAGGGTAATCGGAATAACGATAAAAGAGCTGATGTAAAAACCACCGTTATTGTTGAGGAGCGTAATGAGAATAAAGGAAGAAACAATCGTTGCCGCTACCGATTTCTTACGCATTCCGAAATACAGAGGTATCATGCTAATCCCAGCTGCAGACAACCCCTGGATCAACATTTGGATTCCTTCATTTATGAGCAACTCCATAGAAGGAGTCCCAGGAATGATGTGAAGAACAGAATTCAATGCGATAAAGACGGCAATCACCGTTACATTCGAGATCAAGATCGTAATGAAAGTAATCCCCATAATCAGCAAGAGTTTAGCCGCAATCAACTTCTTACGCGGCACCGGATACGTAAACATAATCGAAATCGTCTTGTTGTTGTATTCATTAATAATGAGCTTACCGATCAGGACCGCTGCAAAAATAACAAACACCACTCTCACCATAACGCTCATCGCCGTAAACATTTCATCAAATGTAGAAAAGGCTTCTTTAAGATCCTGTTCTTCAACATAAGATATAAGTCCTATAAGCACAATGATCAAGAAACTTGCGATTAGAGCGCCCTTCCAGTACCATCCCATCTTGTGCTTTTTCAGTTCCAACTTCATCAACTTAAGCATATTTCTCTCCTCCACCCGTCTGATCGATGAAATATTCCTCGAGCGAAGTACGCTTATGATGAATAGACTCAATGGTCACATCGTTCAGAATAAGCGTCTTCGATATTTCAGGCTGCGAAACATCCGATTGGTAAATACGGATCGTATCATCTCCGATGACTTTGAAATTGTGGATATTCAGGCTGTTTTCCAGAACAAATACCGCTTTTCGGCAGTCTGGTGTAACGATTTCGATAAAGCCCAAATTGCGCGTTTTCAAATCGTTCATCGAGGCTTCCTCTTTAAGGACACCGTTCTGGATAATGCCAATCGTATCGGCAACCTGCTCAATTTCGCTGAGCAGATGGCTTGAAATAAACAGGGTCATATTATACTCCTTGCTAAGCATATGAAACAGATCCCTAAAATCCTTGATGCCTGCCGGATCGAGGCCGTTGATAGGCTCATCCAGAATGAGCAGTTCAGGCTTCGTTACGAGGGCTCTGGCCATGCCGAGTCTTTGCTTCATGCCGAGGGAGAATTCCGCGACAGCCTTCTTGTCCGCTCCGGTAAGCTTCACCAGCTCTAGTGCATCACTGATCGCCTTTTTGTTATACAAGCCCATGTACTCACAGTGTATCTCCAGGTTTTCTTTTGCCGTCAGCTTATCGTAAAAAATAGGGTATTCGATAATGCTCCCTATGCGCTTGAACATTTCAACGGAGGAAGGTTTCAGCATCTCTCCAAACAGCTCAATTTCACCACTCGTCGGCTTCACAAGATTCAATATCATTCGCATGACCGTTGTCTTACCTGCACCGTTCGGTCCAAGAAATCCGTAAATTTGTCCTTGGGAAATGTTCATGCTGACATCCGATACCACTTCTTTACCGTTGAATACTTTAGTTAAATTGCGGGTACTGATTATATAACTCATAATGATAAACTCCTCTCGTCACTTGCTTAATTCCATTCTAGACCGAAGCCCTATCATATTTATTTCGCAATTCTTACGAAACTCTTAAGTTCACGAAAGTCGACCCAGTTTGACGGTAAACACCGTAGATTTAAAGGGTTTGCTCCTTACGGTAATGTCTCCATACATTTCCTCCACTAGCCTTTTCGTAATCGTAAGCCCGAGTCCGCTGCCCTGGAACGATTGGTTTCTGGAATCCTCCAGCGTATACATCCGTTCAAAAATAAGCCGCTGATCGCGTTCGCCGATTCCTTTTCCCCGATCCCACACATCCACGTAGACGTGATCGTCATCGCAGCGCAAGGTTACGCCGATCTTGTCCCCATCCCCGCCGTAGCGGATTGCATTCGAGAGAAGATTGTCCAATACCCGGCTGAGAGCTTCCTCGTTCCCTTTGGCATAGACCGGTGTATCAGGAATATCTATTACTGCCTCGAGCTTGCGGGATTGCAGCAAATCGTAGAACATAAGGATGCTACTGCGACATATCTCGTTCATTTCCACCCGGGTCAACGGAATGTCCCGATCCCCCGACTCCAGCTTGGCCAAATCAAAAAATCGATTGATCAGTTCCACAATTTCCACCGCTTTGGAATGAACCTTGGTAAGAAGGCGCTTCTGTTCCTCAGGCTCCATATCAGGCTGATGTGCAATCATCTCAATATAACCAAGCACCACGGTAAGGGGTGTCTTTAAATCGTGTGAGATGTTCGCCAGCATTTTGCGCATCGCAAGCTCTGTCCGGGTAAACTCCACTTCATACTGCCGTTTCAATTCAAGCAGCCGATTGACTGTATTCAACAGTGTGTGCACACCGGGATCCTGGGTGACGAGTAGCACTTGCTCTTGCGAGGAGGACGCCATGACGGCCTCCAGCTTATCGGTAATATACTGTATATTTCGCGCAGTATTTCTCCGTGATATGTACTGAACGATGTTTAATATGGTAAGAAGCACGATGACGCCCAGCAGAAAGAGGGTCAATCCCATGCTAGAATTCCCCCAACCTGTATCCGATACCCCATAGTGTTTTTATATATTGAGGTGCCGAGGGTTCGTCTTCGATTTTCTCACGCAATCGGCTCATATGGACGTTAATGACATTTTCATCTCCGTAGTAATCATCGTTCCAGACAGAGCTGAATATTTGCTGTTTCGTAAATACCTTTTTCGGATTGTTCAAAAAAAGCTGTAAAATCTGCAGCTCCTTCGCAGTCAGCTTGACCTCTACTCCGTTCTTGCTCACAGTCAGGTTATCCATATCCATGGACAGCTCGTGTACGTTGATCACACGGGACTGCTGCGGCAGCTTATCGACATAATGTGTGGCCCGCCGGATCGCCGCTTTCACTCTCGCAGACAGCTCGATCATAGAGAACGGCTTCGCGATATAGTCATCCGCACCGAACCCCAGCCCGATCGCCTTGTCCGCTTCCCCGCCTTTCGCGGATAAAATCAGGATTGGAACATGGCTCTTCTCCCTCACTATTCGGAGGAAGTCCATCCCGTTAAGCTTCGGCAGCATCAAATCCAGCAGGATTAAATCGAACGTCTGATGGCTGAACATCTGCAGCGCTTCCTCCCCGTCATGGGCATGAAACAGTTGAAATCCCTCACCGGATAAGTAACTCACGACCATTTCTCCAATGGAAAGATCATCTTCAACAAGTAGTATGGTACCGTTCATACAGTATTTTCCTCCTATGTATATAAAAAAACTTCCTCTATTACTTTAATCCTAAAACCGCAACCAGTAAATGGATTGGGTCGCGAACCCTGTCATCCCTTTTGTCTGTTGTGAGATGCTACGAGTACGAATCGTTCCTACAATCGCTCTTGCCCCCGAATTTCCTAAGTGATTCTTAGCGGAAGAAATTCGGGGACACGAGCGTATGCTTCCGATGCAGCTTTCCGTTGGAAAGCTTTTAGGAGACCGCTTTCGCTTCTTCGGAATCGTTTCGTCCTCTCCGCTGCTTCCTGCGTATATCTACTTTAAACTTTTATACATAAAGAAACCGTTCTTTAATAAATGGAGGTACGACCCAACCATTTACGAAAGGAACGGTTTCTTAGTACATTCAATATACAATGCTTCAACTTTATTTGCCCATGGATTTGGAAAAAACATGCCTCAAAAACATTTTGTTCGCATTGTTAAGCGGGAAGTACGGGAAGTGTATTCTGCAAATCAAGAATAATCAGGGATAGGGAGCGTCCCAGGCCGGAACACCCCCTAATGACATTCTTTTCAGATGATTCACTAAACTGCTTCAATCTTCAATAAGAGTCCATACGCCTCTACCATTGATACATCTGCACTTACGCCTTCTCCACCGGACAGATGCACACCGGGCGAGGAACCTCGATCGTATATCCGGTTGATTCTAGCTTGCCTGTATCCTTATCGATTTTATAACTTGCGATTAAGCCGTTGTCCTGGTTAGCGGATACGAGGAAGCCGCCTGGCAGAATGTTAAAGTGACGCGGGGTCTTTCCTCCAGAGGAGACCCAGTTCACTGCATGCAGCATTCCGGTATCCGTATCGATCTCATACTGGACAATGCTGTCATGGCCGCGGTTGGAAGCATACAGGAAGCGACCGCATGGCGAAACGAGAACATGGGCGCCCGTGTTATCCATAACCACGTCCTCCGGTAGGGTGGAAATATGCTGCAGCATCTTCAGGTCTCCGAACGTCGCATCATATGCGTACACGGTAACCGTACTGTTCAATTCATTTACACCGTATAACCATTGCCCTGACGGATGGAAGGCAATATGGCGAGGACCGGACCCAGGCGGCAGACTAATCTCCCGGTGGGTCACAAGCTTCCCATCCTCGAGTCGGTACAAGTTGACGTCATCCATCCCCAGATCATTGACCACTACATATTTATGGTGAGGATCCTCGAATATGGAGTGCGGATGTGCCTCGGACTGTCGGTCATCCCTCAGTCCTCGTCCGCTGTGGCGGATAATGGAAGTGATTTCCCCGACGGCCCCCCCTTCTTCCAGCGCGAACACCGTAATCCGCCCGTCACTGTAGCCGGTTGTAAACAAATATTTCCCATCCCTCGAACGGGATACATGACAGGTTCCCGAGGAATCTGTCGGTTTGCGGCTGAGTACGCTCAGCTTGCGCGTTTCTGGATCAGCGCTGTATGCCACGACCTCGCTAGCTTCTTTTTCACTGACTGCATACAGCACACGGTGAAGCTCGTCAAAGTCCAAATAAGTTGCATTTTCAATACCCGATGTTCCGTCCAGCAGCTGCATCTCTCCGCTCTCCCGGTTAAGGGCAGCCAAATAAATACCATTATCTTGGTCAGAACCATAGGTTCCTATGTAAAAATAAACGTCCTGCTCCATCATCACGTCGTCCCACACTCCTTTAATTTCTGAAAGAAACTGTTGTGATTGCTTCCGTTATAATGTATTACCCAACGCCGGCTGACCTTTATCCCTCCTTCCTCAAATTCACGAAAAGATTACTTTCGTATACATCTATTATATATCCAATATTTACATAAATCGAAAGGTATTGCCCCTACTGGGTTTGTCATGTACGATTACCTCTGTGTCATTAATCACATTACCTCTATTTTACTCATCATGAAGGAGATGACAGCTTTGATTAAGAGAAGAATAGGACTGCTGGTTTTTGCCATGTTATTTGTATTTTCCAGCACAATTCAAGCTGCTCCCGCCAAAACACCGGCCCAAATCCGTGTGTTCCTCGACGGACAAGAAATTAAATTTCAAGCTGCACCTGTTATTAAAAACGGTGTTACATTCGTACAATTCCGCCCTTTGTTCCAAACGCTTGGATATAAGGTAAACTGGACTTCCGCCACCAAGCAGGTTACCGGAACACTGGCCGACCAGAAGCTGGTGATGAAGCTTGGATCAACCATTGCTTATGTAAACGGGCAGAAGACGAAACTTCCCATTGCCCCTTATACAAAAGCCGGTAATACACTCGTCCCCCTTCGTTTTGTGGCTGAATCCACAGGATTGCCTGTAAAGTGGGACGCCAAAGCCCACACAATCAAAATCGATCGCAAAACGGTTACGGATAAAGCTAGCGCTGAAATCAAAAAGCTGTATAAAAATCAAGCAGCTGCAGAAAGCAAGGGCGATTTCAAGGGAGCGATGACGGCAATTCATCCGAAATCACCTAGCTATAAAGAGTACGAGCAGAGCTATAAAGAAATGGCTGGATACAATGTCAAAGTGTCCTCCTTCGCTTATGACGTAACGGTAGCTGGCTCATCCGTTGTGGCCAGCGTTGAGAAAACCTACGAGCGTACCAGCGGACCATTTATCTGGGATTACACCATATATTACGATGTAATCTTGAAAAAGAATGCCTCAGGTGCATGGAAAGAATACGACAGTGCCCTGCTCGATATCGAGTATCATGTTCCGGACGGTTTCCTCGAACAGAAGCCAGTAGTGCCAGAAGCGGAACAGACCGCGATGCTGAATACACTTCAAACTCATTACAAGGGAATGAATGAGGAGGACCGCGTAACTCTATTGTCGGCGGTTTATCCGAAATCCCCTTATTTTGAAATGATGAATGAAGCGATTAACGCAGGTATTTTTGATGATTTGAACTTCCATATCCAAGCTGACGCTTCCCATATCGTCCTGTATCAGGATAATGAAGCTGTGATTTATACGGAAGAAACCGATGATGCGGATGGAGACACATACACTTCCTCCTCCCTGTACTGGTTGAAAAAGAATAACGGCCAATGGCTCATTTACGATCTGATTGATATTACAGATTAAGCCCTATACCGATGAACACCCTGTCTTTATACCGTCAAACGGTTAAGGACAGGGTGTTTGCTATCCACTATTTTTGATTGCCCATGCAGACATACTTCCTTTCCACAGACATATATCATAGGTAGTACCTTTAGGGGAGGAAAGATCTCTCGGGTAGACAGGTCCTCACGTATAAGCGATAATAATTCTCATAAATATATTTCTCATTATTCTATCAGGTGGTGATCAAGATGGAACAGACACAGGAACTGTCCACCCGGGATACCATTCTCCATATGTTAAAGACTCAGGGGCCTCTCAGCGCCAAGTCGATAGCTTCTACCCTGCTCGTCACCGAGATGGCTGTCCGCCGACATCTCGGTAGTTTTGAAAAGGATGGCGTCATTGAGACCGAGCTGGTTCGTCAGGCCATGGGTCGCCCGCTTGCCCTGTACCGTCTCTCACCGCATGCAGAGTCGCTCTTTCCGAACAAATACTCCACGCTTTCGCTGGATCTGCTCGACGAGCTGACCGAGGAAGCCGGCGAGGAAATGGTCACACGGCTCTTTGAACGCCGGCGCAACAAGCTGCGGCAGCGCTACGAATCGGGAGTTTCCGGCAAAGAGTTGGCTGATCGTGTTCGCACCCTGACCGACATTCAAAATGACAACGGGTATATGGCTGAATGTGAGCAAACCGATGATGGCAAATATGTTATTAAAGAGCATAACTGTCCGATCTCTCAAATTGCTAACCGGTATAATCAGGCCTGCAGCTGTGAGCTGGAGCTGTTTTCATCTCTGCTACAAGCGAAGGTGGAACGGACGGAATGTCTCGCAAGTGGAGGCTGCCGGTGTGTCTATGTGATAACAGAATAGAAGAAACATGGGTCCGTGTAATCAACGGTCTGCCTGAACAGAGTTTATACTGTAGTTTTCAAAAAGGAGCTATCCTCACCGGTTAGGCGGGGGCAGCTCCTTCTTGTATTGGCAGTCTCTATACCGTTAGCGGTTAAGATTATATGGAATAGGTACCTCGATATCCTTCTCGATAACACCCGGATAGCTGGTTAATGTAAAAGTCAACGGCTGCGGGTACTCCTTCGGTATAAGATACAAATACTCCGTTGTTTTACTCCATCCTGTATCGGAATTTGAGCTCGTTGTCGATCGAACTCCTCTCGATGAATCATCCAGCTTATGTTTGTTCCCTTCCCCGTCAATGAACTCTTCATCATATTGAACACTGCCATAATTCATCTTCTCTTCTTCCTCGTACTCTAGTGTAAGAGTATGACCTTCCTTCTTTCTTGTATATTGTCCAAATTTCATCTTATTGTCTGGCGAGTTTAGCACAACCCTCTTCTCCGTATCCACCACAACACTCATCTTGGCAGGGTCCACTGCATACAGACCACCCGCTTTCAAAGTAATCGAGTCGGGTTGATCCAGTGCATTGGAGGAAAAGAAATAAGTTACTTCGCCATCCTCACCCGGTCCCCAGCCCAAAGTGCTCGTAAGCCGAGTGGTCTTCCCGTCTTTGACCGATTCCAAATAACCTTCCCATAGACCCGACACCTTCATCGTGTTCCCTGCATCAATGTTCCCTTTCAGGGCAATGCCTGCTGGAGAAAACACAACCTCCCTCATCGTCATCTTCTGTCCCTGAATCTCGATCACCTTATTTAGCGGAATGGTTCGGATATACTTCCGGTAGGTATTCATATCCAGAGTCAGGTCAATACTCAGCAGCTCTTCATCCTCTGTCGGGATACCGGCGCGGGCATTGGCCGAATCCCTCGCAACACGGAACTGAACGGATAATTGGTCTGGTATGGAATGGGCGTCCGAGAAAATAGAGTTGCTTTCCAAATGATGAACACCCGGCTCCAATTCATTGCTTCCCTCATAATGGGTACCTACTGGAAGTTCGCTTCCCACAAGATCGGTTAGCTTTGTCTCCCTTATAATCGCCTTCCGGTCAGACCGATTCTCCAGCGTATACAGCACCTTCAGCTGCTGGGATCCGACCAATATACCGTCTACAGTAATAGTGTAGTCCCCCTTCGTTTCGGACTTGCCCACCGGCTGAATCATCCCGTGTTTATTGGCCGTATTCAGTGTAATGTCCTCCCCGAAATCATGCCCCTTAAGCGGAGGATAAGGTCCGGAAGCCATCCGTTCGGTCTGCTGCAGAGAACCGCTCAGCACCAACAGAATTACTACAGCTAAAGCTCCTGCCAGGAGGGCCATTCCTCTGTACCGTACACGGGATCGCTTGGAGTGTCTTCCTTTGCGAATCCCTTTCTGTATAGCGACTTCCAATGCGTCATCCGATACGTCTGCCGCACTGGCTTCAGCGTCTTGAAAATAACTCTTTAGCATCTTCTCTTCTTTCTCATACATGGATCGCCGCACCTCCCGGCTTCATTTTTTGCCTCAGCAGCTTCAATCCCTGGTGTAGTCTTGTCTTCACAGTTCCCTCTGGACAGTCCAGCACCTTGGCAATTTCCGTTACCGTCATGTCCTGATAATATTTCAGAATTAGAACATGACGATATTTAGGCTTCATCCGATTCAGTGCGCGTTCCAGATCAAGCTTACTATCGTTGATCATTTCCCCTGTGCTGGTAACACTTATCTCTTCATATGGGACAACGCGCTTCCTTCGCTTTTGCTCATCCACACAGCAGTTAATTAAAATCCGGATCAACCAAGACACAAACACCTCAGGGTTTCTGAGACGCCCACATTTGCTCCATGCCCGGCAGACGGTCTCTTGAACTGCCTCAAGCGCATCGTTCTCATTGTGCAAGTAGCTGTAAGCAATACCGTACAGCCGTCTCCTCTGCCCCGTAATCAGGGCATGAAACGCTGCTTCATCCCCTCTGCAAGCCGCTGCAGCCAGCTCCCTTTCTTCCATGACGAGGCTCCTTCCCTCGAATTCTAGCCCTCTTTATTGTTAGTTCTGTATAATTAGACTGACCTTTAAGGTAAAACGTTTTATTTTTTTACCAAGTAGAAACGGCCGTCCTTTAAAGACGGCGGCCGTTTCTGCGAAAATACAAGTCAAGTATAAGTCCAAACTTAGACTTGACTTGTATTACAGAAAAAAAGCCGCCGGAATTATTCCAGCGGCTTGCCTGAGCCCTTCAGCATTTTCAGGACTCCATTCTCGTATCCAATCTTATAGGTGACCTCATATTGCCGATAAGAAACGACATCATTTTTGCGCTCTTCCGCTGTAATGAGTCCGCTCACTTCCGTCTTTCCGCCCGTTCCAGTCAGGGCTGATATGTAATCAACTGTCACCTGCTGTGTATTTAAATAGCCTTCACGAAACTGCTTATAGGTCGTTCCCTTTTGCCACTGGCTGCCGAGCAAAGAATACGCCGTTACGTAATCTTCCACACTCAGGCTTAAATAATATTGGATGACAAGACCTTCTGCCTCTTCCTTGCTGATTGAAGCAGGCGCAGAGGACGCAGTGTTTGGGGCGGATGCCGTCTTGGTAGAGTTCGAGGTTCCGTCGATTTGATGTCCTGTCCATTCCTCCACCATAGCCGCAACTTGGCTGATCGGAATACTAAAGCCTATCGTTCCCTGTTTCATGATCGCCGAGTTGATACCGACCACCTTGCCAGTGTCCGAGTTAATGAGCGGTCCACCGCTGTTCCCTGGAGCAATGGGTGCGGAGGTCTGGTACAGATTGCTGTAGACATATTGATCAAGCTCAAATTCCCGATCCAGTCCACTAATGATTCCGGTCGTTACCGTATTCTCCAGACCATGCGGGCTCCCAAGTGCAAGCACCGGATCTCCGACTTCCGCCTTGTTTCGGGTCTCCAGCGGTAGCGGGTCTTTACCTGCCAGTCCTGGAACCCGAATAACGGCTACGTCCATGCTAGCCCCGATCCCAATGACCGTTCCGGCATATTCCTGCTTGTCTAGTCCAGTCACGGTCACATCGCTGTATCCCTCAACAACGTGCGCATTGGTAAGCAGATCACCGTAGCGGTTAAACAGAAATCCTGAGCCGAGGCCATCCATCGTTTTGACGGTGAACACTTTCTTTTGGCTTTGCTTAATGATCTCCTTTACGGTTAAATCCTTCTCGCTGGACTGATCCTTAGCATCATTTCCTCTGTCGTTGTCAGGTTGAGCCGAAGTACTCTTAACATCGTTAGCCTTCGCTTCTCCCCCCTTGCTCTCTTGCGAAGTCTGTACGCTGTCAACAGCAGCGAGTAGCGGTCCCTGTTGCCCTTCCTTCGCTACGGTAACGTAAACCCAGACCGCTCCAACGGCTCCAGCTCCAAGTATGATGATGCAGGACAGGAAGCTTGCCAAAATCCTCTTGTTCATGAACGTCTTCCCCCTATTCCACATACCACGTGATGTTGTCTACAACGGCTTGGCCTTCGGTATAAGCACCGTACAGAACCGACCTGAACTCTCCGCTTTGCCCGCGTTCCAGTACATAAGGAGAAACATCAATCGTTCCGCTTCCAAGGAACGACCCGTCCAAATTATAGACGGAAAGTTCAATCAGAACCGAAGAGATCGGTCTAGTTGCTACATTCCTAACCTGTCCCTCGACTCGCAGATCTCCATAATCATCCAGCACCGTGTTCATATGAACAACTTCTACAGCAGCTGTACGGTTAACCAGATCTTCTTCCGCTGCCTTCTGCCGGGCAATCTCAATTCGCTTGGCCTCCGCCCGTTCAAAAGCAGCCTGTTCCTGAAGAATTCGGTCTTTCTGCTCGATCAACCGTTTATCCTCCTTGGCGTATGCCAGACCACCTTCTACCGCCAGAGTTGCACCGGAGAAATCATTCGATTTCAATCTTTCCGCTGCATCACTCAGACTAATTTCAATGATTTTTGAAATAATCTGTTTCTCAAGCTCTGCAGCTTCTTTTCCCTTCAGTTTATTGATGGTTTCCAGCTTCTCCGCCAGCTTGGGTACTGTCGCCAGCTGATCTAGCTCGGCCTTAACTTTCATAACAGACAATGTAACCTGTAAGCTGGACAAGTCATTCTTCAGCGGCTTGAACAATGGCTCTGAACGGGATTTCAGCTTTTTGCTCAGCTCCCCAAGTTTTTTCTCAGCAGCTGTAATCTTCTTAGCTTTGAGACTACTGCGGGCCTGGGCTAGCTGTTCTTCCAATTCATTAGCCTCAGCCGCAATGCCGCGGTCGAGTAATATCCCATAATGATCCGGTCTCTTCGTAAGCGCTGTATCCAACAGCTTGATGGATTCCTCATATTTCCCTTCCAGTGCCTTCTTCTGAGCTTGCATCTGGAGCTGGTTGACATCCTTATTGACTTTATCTTCATATACATAATACACAGCCAGCCCCATAGCGATTGTTAGCAGCAGCATCAGCGGAATAAGCCATACAAAAGGGCTTCCCTTCTTTCGTACAGACTTCCCTTGGTCATCGGTGTGCTGAGCGCCCATAGAGTCTCCCGATTTTCTAGCGGCTCCTTCTATTTCCTTGGATGAAGCAGAACCTGCGCGCGCAGTTGAAGCGGTCCGAGTATGAACCAACACCTCACCGCATGATGAGCATTTGAGCTGACTTGATGAATTTTTTGCACCACATGCATGACAATACAACTTGTTCTCCCCCATTAGAACGCCGTAAACGATCCGTTTCCGTGAACATGTAATATTTTCCTCCATATCATATAGTAAAATACGACTAGGTAAAAGGGGCTATTCTTCATAAAACGTCACGAAATGACGAATTTCCCTGGAAATAATACAATTTCTCAGCAAACACAAAAAAACTGTCCCTAAGGACAGTTAGCTCTAGTGATATGACAATCAACGACTTCGTCTTCTTTTGTTGCGGAATACATAATGATAGAAAATGTAGCAAAGACCGCATATGAGCAAAATAAGAGCCGCAAACCAGATAATGGGGAGCAAGTAGGGAGTATTCTTCCCCGCTATGTACAATAAGTATGCTGAGATTGTATACATAATCAAAAATATCGTAATACGCTTGTACAGATCCATTAGCACAGCCTCACTTTCTTCTGTGTCGTTGGTCAATTATCTACATTTTTTTCCGTATTCATAACATTATGGTAACTCAAAGTTCACAAAAATGCACTCAAAATTTGGAAGAAATATTAATTTTTTTATCATTTGATCAATTTATATACGTAAGAAAGTAAAAATAGAAATAAACTCCTTGCATAAACTAATGGTATTAGTTAATATATAAATAACATTAGTTCATTGGAGAGTGAATTCGAATGAAAAAAAATATTAAAGGTAAAGTCATACAATTATCGTTCATGCCGCGGCTGTTTCCTATAAATGTATACCTAGTGGAGGAAAATGACGGATTTACCTTGATTGATACCGGTATGTCATTTTGTCAAAAGGGGATTTTAGAGGCTGCCGCCTCAGCGGGCAAACCCATCAAGCGGATCTTGCTTACCCATGCCCATGGCGACCATATCGGTTCACTGGACGGTTTAAAACAGACACTCCCCCAAGCGGAAGTGCTCATCTCCCGCCGGGATGCCGTACTGCTGACAGGCAACACGGAGTTAGAACCAGGCGAGCCACAGACGCCGATTCGAGGCGGAATACCGAAAGGCATTACAGCCACACCCGACCGGCTGCTTGAAGATGGTGATATGGTTGGCTCTCTGCAAGCTATATCCACACCCGGTCATACTCCCGGTCATATGTCTTTTATCGATAAACGCAGCGGATTCCTCATTGCAGGAGATGCGTGGCAGACCCGTGCGGGACTCGCTGTATCCGGAGATAAACGTTGGTTATTTCCATTTCCGGCCATGGCTACCTGGCATAAAGAGACTGCCTTAAAAAGTGCCAAAAAACTGGCAGCACTTCAGCCCACCCTACTCGGCTGCGGCCATGGCTCTCTACTGACGGATCCTTTTGCCTCTATGAACCGGGCAATTCAACAAGCGGAAAACGCGTTTAGCAAGTAAACGTCATTATCCGGTAATATTTTTGACCGAATGACACATTTCAGAAGATTAATATGCTATTATACTGAATTCTTTCCTTCATCGTTCTGTGCTATAATTAATGGGCATGAAGTGTGACATTTTTGATGGAAAGAGGTATTCAATTGTGATTGATCTGAATTCCCCAATTCTTAAAATAGGCTCCACGATTGGAATGCTGGTCATGGCGCTCGCAGTTATCTTTATTCGGATGAAAGCAAGCAATCGTCCTGTTACTATTAAAAAGATTATTATTCCGCCGCTGGGCATGACAACAGGATTCTTGATGTTTGTCGAGCCACAAGTTAGAATCCCGATTCTGTGGGGGATTCTAGCGTTTCTTGTCGGATGGTTTATCTTCTCATACCCGCTCATTCGCGGAACGAAATTCGAGAAGGTGGACGGTCAGATCTTCATTCAACGGTCCCGTAGCTTTGTATACATTCTGCTCGGACTGCTTACTGTACGCCTGCTGCTCCACGGATATATTGAAGAGCATATTTCCATTCCGCAGACAGCTGCACTGTTCTTTCTGCTTGCCTACGGCATGATTACCCATTGGCGTCTTTCTATGTACCGCCAATATCATCAGATTACTCGTCCTGAACCGATGGTGTAATCACAACCGATTCATTGAAATATCAAGTAAAAAAAGGCTATCCGGGTATGTATCCGGACAGCCTTTTTTTATTTCACATGATTGAATTACAATATATCAATCCAAATCTTGATGGCCGTAGCCAGTATCAGAACAGCCAAAATAATCTGCAGCACTTTTGTATTAACCTTCTTACCGGTAGAAGCGCCAAGCGGGGAAGCGATCAAGCTGGCAATAACCATAATAAGAGCGGGGAAATATTCAACCTGTCCGGTCGTAACCTTCCCGACCGTGGAACCAATCGAAGAAATAAACGTGATAGCAAGCGAGGATGCAATGGTCATTCTGGTAGGAATTTTTAATACGACAAGCATGATCGGCACCAGCAGGAACGCACCAGCCGCACCCACAATACCGGCTCCGATACCTACGATCAAGGCCAGTACAGCGGCAAGCCATTTATTGAATTCCACCTGATCCAGCGGGATATCGTCAACGCCTTTTTTCGGGATGAACATCATCACAGCGGCGATCAGCGCCAAAATTCCGTAAATGATGTTGATGCCACCTTCACTCATCGACTTGGAACCAAATCCGCCGATAAAGCTGCCGACCAGAATCGCAGCACCCATGTATATAATGAGCGTTCGGTTCAAGTATCCGCCTTTACGGTAAGCCCACACACCGCTTATCGTTGCGAACAGCACCTGCACGGCACTGATTCCGGATACCTCGTGAGCGGTAAATGCAGCCAATCCAAACAACGGTGGAATATACAGAAGCATCGGATATTTGATTATGGAGCCGCCGATGCCTACCATGCCTGAAATGTAAGAGCCAATAAATCCGATTGAGAAAATGGTTATTATATATGCAAAACTCATATCCATATCATTTATCCTCCTTCTTCAATAACACTTTATCTATTGATGTCTTTAAAAAAGGGAACCGAATCGGTTCCCTTTTTTTTCTATCGAACCGCGCAACGGTTCGGTCCAATTTCCATTTCACGCTGCTTATCTTCGTCCGGATTGATTTTACCCATATTGGTTTGACGAATTTCCTGATAAGCGTTCGGCTGCGGCGGAAGGTTTTTCGTCACCATCGTTCTGAACTCTTCTTCATCCGCAATGTTCAGGCCATGATTCGATGCATACAGCTCATCCAGCTTTTTCGCCACGGTGCCATCATCGTTCAGTTCTTCCATGATCATAAAATGAGCCGGCAGTACGATGAGTTCATCTGATAGCTCTTTATAACGGGCATAAAGCGTTTCGCGCAGATCGCCCACCCAGTCCTCCGCAAGGCCCGCAAGATCCGGTCGTCCGATGGAATCAATGAACAGGCTATCGCCTGTAAGCAGATACTGATCGTCGATCACAAACGATGTGGAGCCGATCGTATGTCCAGGAGAGTAAAGCGCCTCAATGTTAATCTTGGTGCTTCCGATCACGATTTCATCACCGTTTTCCAGCGACTGGTATTGAAATACAACCTCTCCGGCATCTTTTGGAGGGAGCCAGTAAATGGCGTTGGTCTTCTCAGCAATGATCCGTCCACCGGAAATATGGTCTGCATGAAGGTGAGTATCAAACACGTGTTTGATCTCTGCATTTACACTCTTGGCAAAATCGATATAAACGTCCGTCATGCGGGTCGCATCGAATAACGCGGCTTCGCCGTTCGAGATCGCCATATAGGACAAGCACCCTTTACCGATGCGGACGAACTGATACAGCTCACCACCGTCTTTCAGATCCCCGACTTTCACAGGCATAAGATGCTCACTCCATGCCTTCATCCCACCTTTCAAGTACCCGACCGTACGGCCGTGCTCTGTCAGCATCTCTGCAACCATTACAGAGGAGCCTTCCTTCGCACATACTACGATTACTTCCTTATCTGCCGGAATCTGATCCAGAATATCCTCTACACCATCGAGCAGATCAAAATAAGGAATATTCAGATATTCGATATTCTCGCCTTCGATTTTCCAATCTTCAAAGTCTGTCTTATTTCGAACGTCCAATATGAAAAAGTTATCTTTGCGAATTGCCTTCTCAGCTACTTCTTTTGCGTGCATTTCGATGACTGACATCATGTATTGCCTCCTCTATCCTTGGTTGTTTGGTTATTTAATCGTTGCTGCTCGTCGTTGTTCCAGTCCAGCCGCTCATTCCAGGCACTACATTGATCACCCGATCAAATCCACTGGCCGCGAGCTTCTGTGCAGCCATGTCACTACGGGTTCCGGTACGGCATACGACATAGATCTCATCCTGTTTGTTCAGCTCTTCAAGACGGTTATCTAAATCTCCCAAAGGAATGGAGATGGCATTTGGAATGTGTTTGAATGCATATTCTGCAGACTCTCTTACGTCCAGAAGTATGACCGGCTCACCTGCCTGGAGTTTCTGCTCCAGCTGGGTATTGTCCGTCACATGAGGGTATGAGCGTTCAGCCGTTTCCTCACCGGAAGATTTACGTAAGTAATGCTTCAGCACATCTCCTTCTTCAATGGTGCCGAGGTATTGATGGCCGGTGCTTTCCGCCCATGCTTTCATATCTGCCTTGGATCCTTTATCCGTCGCCTCTACCTCCAGCACTTGACCTCCTTCAAGATCTTTCATCGCTTTCTTCGTTCGTACGATCGGCATAGGGCATGCCAAACCTTTTGCATCTAACATCACGTTGGAATCAATAGATTTCATGTATGAATACCTCCTGCATTTTATATACCACCCGGGGTATATTATCATTCAAAAAAAATGGCGCTTTAACGCACCGTTAATAAATCGATACCCGTCACATACAAAGTTTTAGCATCATATCTCATTCTGTTTCCCAGCGTTATTCTGTCTTTCCTTCCCACGCTACCATCCCGCCAGTCATGTTAGTTACGTTGTAACCTTGACTTTGAAGATACTCGGTTGCACGGCCGCTTCTGCCGCCGGAAAGGCATACTATAATATATTCTTTGGATTTATCCAGGTCTTGCTTGCAGTATTCTACCAATCCAAGCGGAATATTGATCGCCCCCGGAATTTTACCTTCTTCCACTTCTTCGGTTTCGCGTACATCGATAATGTTTAGGCTTTTGCCTTCGTCCAACAGCTTCTCTACCTCGGCAGGTGTTATCTCCTTCATTAAAAAGGCCTCCAATAATTATTTTTGTCTATGACCAGGCACTCATGCCGCCCTTAACATTGGTTACTTTTCCAAAACCGGATTTCTTCAAAAGTTTACTCGCTTTATTGCTTCGCATTCCGCTTTGACAGATGACAACAACCTCACGGTCCCGCGAGAGCTCTCCGCTCTTCTGGGCAAGCTGCTGCAAAGGAATGTTCTTGAACCCTCTAATATGGTTCCCGTTGAATTCTCCCAGCGTTCGAACATCAATAAACTGCTTGTTTTTGTCCATTAATTCATTTTTTAATTCCGCTGTAGTGATCTGCCGGATTCCCTTTGCAGGCAGCATGCGCTGGATCAGAAATAAGACAATAAGTGCGATTATGATGATATTGAGATATTCCATATTTGAAATTCCTCTCTTTATATTTTAGGAGAATTAATCCCCGTAAATTCAGATAAACAAGTTCACATTGCCGTCTTGGGCATCCGACAGATAAGCAGCAACACCCGCGTACTCAATGTATTCAAGCAGCTCTTCCTTCTGCAATCCAAGCAAATCCATGGTCATCGTGCAGGCTACCAACTTCACATCCTGCTCCTGTGCCAGTTCAATCAGCTGTGGAAGTGGAACGGCGTTGTGTTTCTTAATAACATCTTTAATCATCTTAGGACCCATGCCGGCAAAATTCATCTTAGAGAGACCCATTTTGTTGGCTCCTCTCGGCATCATCTTCCCGAACATTTTTTCCATGAATCCTTTTTTCACCGGCACCATCACATCTTCGTCTTTACGAAGTGCATTCAGTCCCCAGAAGGTATGAAAAATGGTCACCTCATGATCGTAAGCCGCCGCACCGTTGGCGATAATATATGCAGCCATTGCTTTATCATAATCACCGCTAAACAGCACAATGGTTGTTCTTTTCTGATCTGTCACGTTATTGATTCCCCCTTTTTAAATTTCTCATTACCCCATGGGGTATACAAATATTCAAAAAAATTTAGCCTTTCTTAATCCAGAACTTCAGAACGCCATTGTCTTCCTTATGATCCAGCAGTTCGTTCCCGCTTGATTTAGCCCATGCAGCCAAATCATTCTTCGCGCCTTGATCCGTGCTGTGAATCTCAAGCACCTGTCCCACTTCCAGATCGTTCATCGCTTTCTTGGTCTTGACGATCGGCATCGGACAAGCTAATCCCTTAGCATCCAGTACTTTATTTGCATTCATCACAAATTCCTCCTTTAAGGTTAAAAATCATCTTTCTAATTACCCATAGGGGTATAATAAAATATACAGAAAGGGGTGTCAACCCTTCCGTTATTAGCGGCTTTTTACCAACAAGTTCACTGCCTGGAGCACAAGCTCCTCAGTATTGTGGCCGTTCTCTTCCGCAGTACGTACACATTCCACAAGGTTCGAGCTGACAACGACACCGATGGTCCGGTCAATCGCTGTCCGTGCGGCAGAGAGCTGGGTGATTACTTCCTTGCAATCCTTGTCCTCTTCCATCATTTTCAAAATACCGCGAAGCTGTCCTTCAATGCGCTTTACCCGATTTTTCATTTGATCATTGTAATCCAACGCGTTTCCCTCCTGTCCACTCGATTATATATTGTCATGCCCTTAATTTCATTATATAACACATGTCCATAATGTATACCCCTAAGGGTATTAAGTCAAGACTGGAATGTCTTCCATAAAAATTTATAAGCGTTTATATATTTGTCACTTTCTTTTTTTGCCGTATATGTTATTATACCCCCAAGGGTATTATCACAAACATAACTGGAGGAATTCATAATGGGTAAAAAGATCGTTATTGTCGGCGGCGTTGCGGGTGGAGCATCTGCCGCAGCCCGGCTGCGCAGATTGGATGAGGGTTCAACCATTGTCATGGTTGAGCGCGGAGAGCATATTTCTTTTGCCAACTGCGGGCTTCCTTACTATATCGGAGAGAGTATTAAAGAACGCGGCAAGCTAATGGTACAGACCGTAGAGGGTATGAGTAAAAGATTCAATCTCGACATACGAAACCTCAGCGAGGTGGTGTCTATTCAGCGCGAGGAAAAGACGGTATCCATCAAAAATCTGACCACTGGCGAAACTACCAAGGAAAGCTATGATCATCTGATTTTGTCTCCCGGATCCAAGCCGATCGTACCGAACATTCCGGGGCTGGATGAGGCTGAGGACGTCTTCACCCTTCGCAATATTCCAGACACAGATCGGATCAAGCAATTTGTGGACATGCGGAGACCGGCTCAAGCCGTCGTGGTTGGGGGCGGATTTATCGGCCTGGAAATGGCAGAAAACTTGGCTGATCGCGGCGTCAAGGTAACAATTATCGAGATGGCTAACCAGGTGATGGCACCTCTCGATTATGAAATGGCTTCTATAGTTCATACTCACCTGAAGGAAAAAGGGGTTACCCTCATTCTTGAAGATGGTGTTCAAGCGCTGGCTGATCACGGTAAAACGATTGAGCTATCCAGTGGAACGAAAGTGTCTACGGATATGATCATTCTGTCCATCGGTGTTCGCCCCGAGAATGGGCTGGCAATCGATGCAGGGCTAGATGTAGGTGAGCGCGGCGGCATTAAAGTAAATGAACATATGCAGACCAGTGACGAGAACATCTATGCCATCGGTGACGCAGTGGAGGTATCCGATTATATTCACCAGAGTCCGGCAATGATTCCGTTGGCTGGCCCTGCAAACCGACAAGGCCGCATGGTGGCAGATCATATTTACGGAAAAAACGTATCTTATAAAGGAACGCTTGGCACTTCTATTGCTAAAGTGTTTGATCTGACCGTGGCCGCTACCGGCAGTAATGAAAAAAGACTCAAACAGCTCAATATGCCTTACCGGGCTATTCATATTCATCCAAGCTCTCATGCAAGCTATTACCCTGGAGCCTATCCCATCTCTTTGAAACTGCTCTTCAATCCGGATAACGGACAAATTTACGGAGCGCAAGCGGTTGGACAAGACGGTGTCGACAAGCGGATTGATGTAATTGCCACAGCAATCAAAGGTAAGCTGGACGTATATGATCTGACTGAACTGGAGCTGTCCTATGCCCCTCCTTATTCTTCCGCCAAAGATCCGGTTAATTACGCAGGTTACGTGGCATCGAATATGATGGAGGGCAGTGTTGAAACTGTGCAGTGGCATGAAATCGATGAGTTGATAAAGCGCGGTGGAACCCTGATCGATGTCCGCGAGCCCGGGGAATGTAAAGCTGGCTATATTGAAGGTTCCATCAATATTCCGCTGAACGATCTTCGCAGTCGTCTGGAGGAACTTCCGAAGGATGAAACGTTGTACGTATCTTGCCAAGTCGGACTTCGCGGATATCTGGCATCCCGCATTTTGGCCGAAAATGGATTCAGCGTGAAAAATCTCGATGGCGGTTGGAAAACCTACTCTTCCGTGTTCCGGCAGTAAGAATATTTATCGGCGCGTGTTCGTACGTCATCATTCATTCACTTGTTTCCCGCAAAGACCCATGGTATATTTTTATTAAACTTATAATTTAAAGGCAATGTTATCTTTTAAAAGGTACAACCTCGGCTAATACTTAGTCCTGGGTGTACCTTTTTTTAATTTAAAGGAGGACTTCTTCATGTTCTTAGAAGCTATTTATCATCGTCCGCGCAAAAACTGGTCTTATGCTTATGATGGCCGCACGATTCATCTTCGCATTCGCACGAAAAAAGACGACATCACCGAAATTTACGCTTTGACCGGAGATAAATATTTGTGGGATCAAACGATGGAATACATACCGATGTCCAAGCTGTCTTCGGATGAGATGTTTGACTATTGGGAGTGTGAAGCCCAGCCGCCATACCGCCGCCTGAAATACGGCTTCCTGCTCCAGAGCGGCCGCGAGAAACGCTGGATGACGGAGTATGGTTTCCTTGAGGAGCAACCAGCCAATCCAGACCGCCTGTTTGAATATCCGTTCATCAATCCGGTGGATGTGTTTACAACGCCAGATTGGGTAAAGGATGCTGTGTTCTATCAGATTTTCCCTGAACGTTTTGCGAACGGCGATCCGAGCAACGATCCTAAAGGCACTCTGCCATGGGGCAGCACAGACCCGACACCAAGCAACTTCTTCGGCGGAGATATTCAAGGTGTCATCGACCACCTGGACCATCTAATCGAGCTTGGCATCAACGCTATTTATTTCACACCGCTGTTCACTGCTACTACGAATCACAAGTACGATACTGAGGATTACATGGAAATTGATCCGCAGTTTGGTGACAAGGATACACTGAAAGAGCTTGTGGATTTATGTCATGAACGTGGAATTCGTGTTGTTTTGGATGCTGTATTTAACCACTCCGGCAGAACTTTTGCTCCATTTGTGGATGTTCAAAAGAACGGCGAGAAATCCAAATATAAAGACTGGTTCTATGTCCGCTCCCTTCCGCTTGAGGTAGTTGATGGAATTCCGACATACGACACTTTTGCGTTCGAGCCTCTTATGCCGAAGCTGAATACGGAAAATCCGGAAGTGAAACAATATTTGTTAAAAATGGCGGAATATTGGATCAAAGAAACGGGCATCGACGGATGGCGTCTCGATGTAGCGAACGAGGTTGGCCACCAATTCTGGCGTGAGTTCCGTCAGGTCGTAAAAAAAGCGAACCCCGATGCTTATATTCTTGGTGAAGTGTGGCATGAATCCTCCATCTGGCTGGAAGGCGACCAGTTCGATGCGGTCATGAACTATCCGTTTACCAACGCGGTGCTTGATTTCTTCATTAACCGCACAGTGGATGCTGAGAAATTCTCCTTTATGCTCGGCAAGCAGCTGGCAGGATATCCACGCCAGGCCAGTGAAGTGGCCTTCAACCTGCTAGACAGCCACGATACGGCACGATTGCTAACACTTGCGAATGGCGACAAGCGTCTGATGAAACTCGCATCACTGTTCCAATTCACATACTCCGGAACCCCTTGCATCTACTATGGTGATGAAATCGGCATGGATGGCGGGCACGATCCGGGCTGCCGCAAGTGTATGGAATGGAATGAAGACAAGCAGGACAAAGAACTGTTCACCTTCTATCAGACAATCATCAAATTGCGTAAAGAGCATACCGCTCTCCGCACCGGAACGTTTAACTTCCTGACTGCAGAGAATCAAGGTGGAAAACTGGGTTACTTGCGCGAAGACGACAACGAAAGTATCGTTGTGCTCATGAACAATGATAAAGCTGCCCAGTCGATTACAGTACCAGTCCTTGAGCAGGAATGGAGTAACCTCTGGAACGGAGATTCCATCCAGGCCGTGAAGGGACAGCTTACGGTTAAGCTGCCGGCTTACGGGTTTGCACTGCTTAAGGCTGCTCGATAATATAACTACTAATCACTAAACTAAACTCCATAAATAATTAAGGGAAGCACATATTAAGCACGTTAAATATGGGCTTCCCTTTTTATATCTGTACATAAGAGTCCATAAGCTGCGTTGGATAAATATATCCATAACATTCATATCTTCGAAGTGATATAATGGTCACTCATTATGCATTGGAATTCACCTAAGTAATGATACCGAAAAGTTATTTATGTGTCATGACATCAGGTATAGACTCTGGCCAAAATCGATTTAAACATATCGTGGTGGATGAGTTCCAGCCAAATTATGAAAGGGGTTCACTCCACTTGAAAAAGGTTGTACCAAAGACTGCTTTATCCATTGCATGCCTTGTCTTGATCTGGGGCTTGTCCTGGTCCATTTATAAGATGGCACTGACCAGTACACCGCCGCTTCTTTTTGCCGGCATGCGTTCTCTGCTTGGAGGCCTGCTGTTAGCCTTAATTTTGCTGCCAAGCTGGAGAAAGATCAAATGGCGCCAGAATTGGCATCGATACATTATATCAGCCTTGCTCAATGCGGCCTGTTTCTACGGCATTCAAACGGTAGGGCTGCTGTATTTGCCGGGCGGCCTCTTCTCCGTCTTAGTATATTTCCAACCCGTACTTATTGGGCTATTTGCCTGGTTGTGGCTCGGGGAGAAAATGTCAATCGTCAAAGTTCTAGGTCTTATTATCGGCTTCGTCGGCATCCTATCGGTAAGCTCCGACGGCTTAACAGGCAACATCTCCTTCTTCGGTGTCTTTCTGGCTCTGTTGTCAGCTGTAAGCTGGGCGCTTGGCGTCATCTATGTCAAAAAGGAAAGTTCCCATGTTGACTCCATGTGGATGGTTGCCCTGCAGTTCGTCATTGGAGGAGGTATACTGACAAGCATCGGAACCGTAGTTGAGAGCTGGTCCAGCATTATCTGGAACGCCGATTACCTGCTCGGTCTCGGTTTTGGTGCTACCTTCGGAATTCCGGTTGCTTTTGTCATTTACTACAAGCTGATTAATGCAGGTGATGCGAGCAAGGTCGCATCCTTTACATTTCTTGTCCCACTGATCGCAGTACTGACGGGAACGGTGTTTATGAATGAGCCGTTTACGTACACGCTGCTTGTCGGCTTGATTCTGATTGTAGTCAGTATTTTCTTCGTTAATTATCAAGGTAAGAAAACTGCGAAGCCTATCAGAGATAGAGATGTAGTCTCTTATGATGCTTAACCGTTGTAACGCTGCATATGATTAAAAAAGGGGGTGTCCCAGGTCAATAGACCTTTTGGGACACCCCCTTTTCGTTATCTGAACGACGGAAACCAAACCATCACCCTCTACACTTCCTTGCGCTGGAAGTAGATAAAGCCTGCGATAAAGAAGAGCAGAAACCCACCAATTACGACAGGCATTAACGTTTGAAAAGGTACCGAAAAAGCTCCGAATCCTTCTTCACCAGATGGCATCATTGCTAGCAGCGGCTGTGCCCATGGATAGTACGGGGCGTATGTTGCCGAGTTCGCCACGAGAATATTCGGAATCGTGAATACAACATTCAGTGCTAGCGGTGCTGCAAAGCTGCTCCAGGCTGTGGATACAGCCAACTGAAGTGCCGCCAAAGGCAGGCAGGCTGCCCAGCCGCCAAGCAAGCTTGTCGCTATCATGTCCCATGGTAAGGGCTCCTTAATGCCGTGGAACAATCCTGTGACAAGAACAGCCCCCAGAAACAGCAGCTGTGTAGCAGCCAGTATAAGACCAACGATGGAAAACTTAGCGAAATATACGGCTCCGCGTGAAATCGGCATGACAAGTAGCTGCTTCCAGCCGCCACCAGAATGCTCATATCGACAGACCATGGCGCCCAGCATCCCGGTCAGGATCGGAAGAAACAGCAGAGCATGCATACTGGCCATCAAGGCAACTAAAACGTGCCATGGCATCAAGGAATTTCCTTGGGTAATTCCGATCAGAAGAGCAAGCGCCGGGCTCAGAATGATCTGGAGCCATATGACAGGGCTGGACAATTTCAACCATTCGGAAGATAAAGCTCGAAAGTAGGATGCCATATTAGTTCACATCCCTTCGATTGAAATGAATCAGTCCGGCCAGTGTAATAACGGCACCGAGTAGAAGACCAGCGCTGATCACTTTGGTCTGTCCGGGACCGATGTATGCCATCAGAGGCCACTTCAAAGGCATCCAGTCAGGAAACTTAAGGGCGAACAACGAGACAACCGAAGCCGTAACCCCAAAGCTTACGGCTATCCCCTGATTTTTCGTGGTCAGTGACAACCACAACTGCAGGGCCAGCAGCGGAACGGCGCCCATAAGCGGAACTAACCCGAGGCGTATAAGATCTCCATACGGTATGTTTTGCATATCCATTCCTAAGGCAAACCCAAGTACGGGTGTCCCGACACTCAGCAAAATACAAGACACGCACAAGACCAATAACACCATCACAAATTTGGCACTAAATACAGCAGTTCGTGTGATTGGCAGTGCAAGCAGCTGCTTCCATGAACTGAGCTGATTCTCGACATTCGCCACAAGTGAACACACTAGCGTTATCCCAAGAATAATGGCGATGGGCACAAACATTAAAATATTCTCGATCAATCCGCCCCAAGGATCAGCTGCGTATACTTTCATCAAGTAGTCGTACCGAAGTCCAAAATTCAAGGCCTGCATGGCAATGAGTCCGATCGGGGCGATCAAGGCAAGAAGCCAGATGCCTTTACCGCGAATTTTCAGGAAATCGGCGGACAGTGCGCGGACCATCATTGTACGCTCCCCTTTCCGACGATTTCCATGAAGATATCCTCCAGCGACTTTCGCTTCTCTTCAACACGGTAAACCGCATGTTGATTCTCGACCAGCCGTTTCACGAGCATAGCAACCTTAGCATCCTGCATAGGTTCTAGTTCCAACATTTGACCCTGAAGCTTCCCGTCACACCCCATATCGAACGCAAGCCCCATGGCAAGCTCCGGCTCAGATACAGACAAGCGGAATCCACTCGAAGACTGGGACACCAGGTTTTGGATTGTATCCTGGAACACCATCTGTCCCTCTCGGATAATCCCAACCCTGCCCGCCATCTGTTCCACTTCACTGAGCAGGTGGCTTGAGACCAGCACAGTGATCCCGTGCTGCTTCGGCATATTTTTAATCAGCTCACGGATTTCCTGAATCCCTGAAGGATCAAGTCCGTTCGTCGGCTCATCCAGAATCAGCAGCTCCGGATTTCCAAGAAGGGCGGCCGCAATGCCAAGCCGCTGCTTCATACCAAGGGAATAACCTTTCACCGGACGTTTCGCTTCCTTCGTCAAACCTACAATATCCAGAACTTCCGCGATCCGGGATTTCGGGCCTCCGATAATCCGCCGCAATGTTTCCAAATTCTCAACCGCGGTCAAATGCCCGTAATACGATGGATACTCCACCAGCGAACCTGTTCGGCGCAAAATATTCATTTTTTCTTTCGTCAAATCCTTGCCGAACAGATGAATCGATCCCTTCGTCGGCTTGATCAGCCCAAGCAGCATCCGTATCGTGGTTGTTTTCCCAGCTCCATTCGGTCCCAGGAATCCGTAAATATCGCCTTTTACAATTTCAAGATTCAAATTATCGACGGCCGCGCGATTGCGGTACGTTTTGTATAACCCTTTTGTTTGAATGACTAATTCACTCACGCTCATCACCTCGGGATTAACTTTAAACCCCAAAGGTTAAATCCAGGTCGTCCTTCTGTTTAAAAAAAGTTTAAATTTTGCGTGACAGCGTAATTGACGTCCCCTCGGGAGAGGATTGAACCTGGACATCAATTCCCATTTCTCTGGTCAGGTAATCTACAACAGCCAGTCCAATCCCGGCCCCTTTATCGAACGATCTTCCGCCCATGCCTGGACCTTTGTCGGACACGATGATAGCCATCCCCTTACCAGGCAGCTCCTTCGAATAAATGCCGATGTATTGCCCTGACTTCGCATGACGGACCACATTTTGAAACAGATTGTCCAAAATACGCTTGAACCACAGCACATCGATCGGCCAGATTACCGGCTCATCCTGAAGATCGATATCTGCTTCGATTCCTTCTTTTTCCCACAACGGATACCATCCTGCCGCACTCTCGCGCACCAAACGCAGCACATCGGACGGCTCCGGATTCAGCTCGGCACGCCCGCTAGTGAGCAGGCTGTATGACAGCAGGTTATCGATCAGACCACCC
Source organism: Paenibacillus uliginis N3/975 (assembly GCF_900177425.1). Lineage (NCBI taxonomy): Bacteria > Bacillati > Bacillota > Bacilli > Caryophanales > Paenibacillaceae > Paenibacillus > Paenibacillus uliginis. The sequence goes on from NZ_LT840184.1 coordinate 5,685,365, forward strand.
ACATCCCCGATCTTCGATTCCATCAGTGTTAGCGACTCTTTTCCCGTATCACTTAACGGCTCGTTCCCCATCGAAAAAATATGACTCCGTATCACCGTCAGCGGCGTTCGCAAATCATGCGACAGATTAGCAATGAGCGATTTCCGCAGCTCCTCTTCTTCCTTCTCCCGCTGACGCCCCTTCTCCAGTTGGGCCACCATATGGTTATAAGCCTCTTCCAGCTGTCCGATTTCATCTGGCTTGTTAAGCTGGATCTGGGTAGGGATTCCCGTCTCTCCCGGGGAAGTCATGGCATCACGCAGATGCAGCAGTCGTTTGCGGATACGCACAAAAAACATCCATGATATGAGAATAAACATAATGAACATGGTGAGCATAAATAAGATATAAATGGCAGTTCGACTACCTATCGGATCCGGTTCATTAATATAACTTCGGGGTAGCTGCATCACCATAAAGCCCTGTCCGCCATCTTTTTTGCCGCCGATCAACGCTACAGTTGTGAACGGATCCGTCCCGACAGACTGTTTCATAAATTGCACGGTATGCTCTGAACTCCACTGCTCAGGAATCTCTTGTCCGCCGGGAAGCTCCAGCCGGGTCCGGCTGCTGGCGTCAACCCAGAAGATTGAAGTTTCAGGGTATTCCTGCCTAATCTCCCGGAGGCGTTCGTTGATCCGCTCTGGAGATTGTCCGCCAAGCTTCGCTGCTTCCTGATGCCACATTTCCTCCAAAACCTTTCCATTGGCGTACTTACCTGGAGGAGTCGGCTCATTATTCAACACGGTATCATTTACAAACCAAAAAAATACCGAGGCCAGTGGAAACATGATCGGCATAAAAATCATTGCAATCAAAATAATGAGCAAATACCGGGAGGTTAACGAGTTGCGAAACCTTCCCTTCTTCCTCTCTTTATACCGCCATTTCATACTCTCACCCGGTAGCCCAGCCCCCGAACCGTCTCAATAATTTCCGGTGATGCGGGGTCTTTTTCCAGCTTCTCGCGCAGATATCGGATATGGACCATCAGCGTTTTGTCCCCTTCGATATAGGACTCTCCCCAGACCGCTTCATAGATCTGCTCCTTCGTCATCACCCTTCCCTGATGCCGGAACAAATACATAAAGATCTGAAACTGCTTGCCTGTCAACATGATCTCCTCTTCTGTCTCCTGATTCACAATCCGGTTCTCATCCTCATATACGGTTAAATGCTTGAGCACCGCCGGCTCCGCAGAATTTACAGCAAAACGGCGAAGTAGAACCTCTACTCTTGCCGCCAATTCATCGGGGTGAAACGGCTTCGTCAAGTAATCATCTGCGAACTGCAGTCCTTCAAGCTTATCGTCAATCGACGTACGGGCCGATAGCATCAAAATCGGCATACCAGGGTACGCCCGTTTGATACGCTGGCCAACTGTGAAGCCGTCAAGTCCGGGCAGCATGACATCCAAAATCGCCAGACTGCACGATGACGCCGACTCCACTGCTTTTTCTCCGCCCGTAAGCCAGATGACACCGTAACCTTTCTCCTTCAAAAAACCGTTTACCCATTCACCGATCTCCCGGTCATCCTCGATATATAACAGAGTTGCGCTCACAACAGCTCTTCCTTTCTATTCCATTTCATCTATTCTATGTTTTGCATTATAACATGTACGAGAAAAAGTGCCTGTACGCAGCCTGAACAAAACAGATTGAAATGTCGTCCGTTATGACAAATAATGAAGCTGATTACCGCGAATACACGGAAAATCACAACATCGACATTAAAGAGAGGTGATCTCATGCCGCAACCATACCTACTCCGGAAGTTCCACAGATCGACTTTTCGAAGCAAGCTTGTATTGACCTACGTGCTCATTATCGTTGTACCGGTCATATCTGCCATGTTCATCTCCGGCATGCAGTTGTACAAGCAAACCAACTCCGACTATGAGGAAATATTGAAGCAATTGGACAGTCGGACACATGTAAGCATCAACGACTTTTTTACCAATCAAGCCCGCTACTCTTTCTTTTATTTAACGAATTTCAAACTGAGCGCCATTCTGGAAAAGTCAAAACGTGCTACGGAAAAGGTGTACATTGATGATGCCAACTACATGCACACCTCCATGGAACAGCTTGTACTTATTAACGGGATATCGCTATGATCTCTGCGCTTGCCCCCAATGGAAGCGTGTACGGGAGCCAACCCGAAAAGGCCGGTGAAATCGTAAGGACGGTTGACGAAATCGGCCCCAGCCGCCTCCAAAACAATCATTTTGTAGTACATATCTCAGAAGGTGAAAATGCGAAGGAGCGTACCAATCATCGTATTTCCATCGTACGCTATTTATCGGACCTGAACGTGAATAACGCTCAGGAAGGATATGCAAAAGTTGATATCTATGATAAAGCCGTTGAAAATATGCTCGGCGGCATCTCAAATGACGGATTAAAGCTCGGAACCATGATTCTGTCAGGGGACACGATGGTCTATACCTCAGATGGAACACTGAATCAGCTAAGTCCGGAGGAATCCAAACCATTCACATCCCGCGCCCCCAATCATACGGCAGGAAACAATCAAATTATGCGAATGAACTGGAATGGACAACCCTATCTGATCAGCAGCACGATCAATACGGTAACCGGTTGGACAGTCATCCATTATATCCCTGTTGCCCAAATAACAGACACCTTTCTCAGCAATACATTGAACTATGTGTTCATTAGCATTTTGGCACTCATAGCAGCACTGGCACTCGCATTCTTTTTCCACCGTTATTTCATCCATCCGATCTTAAAGCTTAGCGGATCAATGAAAATCGTTGATTCAGAGCACTTGGCCCATACCGTTATCCAAAGTAACCGGGAGGATGAAATCGGGAGGCTCATCAACAGCTACAATGCCATGATTTATCGAATAAAGACTAGCCGCGAATCGGAAATTACGGCAAGCAGCCTGCAGAAAAAAGCAGAGCTTAAAATGCTTCAGTCGCAAATTAATCCGCATTTTTTATACAACACGTTAAATGCCATACATTCCATATCAGAACTTCATCGCATGGATCACATATCCACCATGACCAAGAGCTTATCCAGCATTTATCGCTATAACATCAAGTATGGAGATGTGGTCACGGTCGGAAAAGAGCTTGAGCAGGTCGAGCACTATATTCAAATTCAACAAATTCGTTTCTTTAACAAGTTCCAGGTAGAGTACAACATCGATGACGATGTTCTGGATTGCAAAATCATCAAATTTTTAATACAACCGATTATCGAAAACTCCTTCTACCATGGGTTGGAACCGAAAGGCGGCACCGGTGTGCTTCGTCTAACCATCAAGCGGCGTAGACAGTTTCTTTATATTTCCGTCTATGATAATGGAATTGGCATTCCGGAAGAGAAGCTGACTGAACTGAGGGCAATGCTGAAGCAGGATGAGTACACACTGGTAGAGGATCTTGATCGGAACTTTGGGATGAGGAATGTTCACGCCCGGATCAAGCATTTTTACGGTGCAAGCTGCTGGATGAATGTCATCAGTGAAGAGCAAGCAGGTACAACGATTATGATGCATATTCCGTTCAACAAGGAGGTTAGCACACATGAAAATTTTAGTAGCAGATGATGAATTTTTCGCCAGAAAAGCAATCGTTCAGATGATACAAGATTGGGATGCAAGCACACTTGTCATAGAAGCTGAGGATGGCACTGCCGCTCTAAAAATCATTGATGAAGAAGTTCCTGACTTGCTGATAACAGACATTCGCATGCCGGGGATGGATGGTATTCAGTTAGCTGCACATATTCGAAAGAATCACCCTTCGATACTTGTAACGATTATTAGCGGTTATGATGACTTCACTTACGCGCGCGAAGCGATTCAATATAAAGTGGAGAACTATTTATTGAAGCCCGTAGATCGGCAAGAGCTAACCCCTTTACTGAAGCAACTGAAGGAGCGTGTCGCAGATCGGCAAGAAACGTCGCTTGAATTTGCCATGTCAGCCTGCTTCTACGAAGAAGCAGGTCGCAACCTTCCGGCTTTGGAGGCTGCATTGGGCAGCAGGAACTATGAATCTCACACAATGGTATTTCTGCATCACCCATCCCAGTACAGGGAACTAACGACCATCGCAAAGGAAGTATTCCTGCGAAACAACCTCCAAACATTTATCATGACCGATAAATTCCAGCCACAGCTTCTGATTGCCTGGATTCGCTCCAAAACAGCATCAGGTCAGGGACTGCATGACAGCGTCCATTCACTCTGTGACAGAATTAATCGGAAGTTAACAGGCATTACAGGAGAGTCCTGCGCTGCCATCGGAATTAGTTCTGCTCTAACCGATCTGCGTCAGCTGGACGTATCCCTGAAGGAAGCTAAACTTGCGGCGCTGCAAAGCTTCGTGCATGGCCACGGCAAAACTGTAAGGATCGAGCACATTGGCAATGTGTATCACTATGATGCTGCACTAATTCAGGAATGGACTGGCGTATTCAACCAAAAAGCGATCAACCATCAAGTCACTGAAATGGCTGGCATGATTCGCTCCTGGCTTGCCGACTCCGCTAAAAAGCAGTTCTCGGTTCATATGGTTCAAGACTCGCTTGCTGCCGCTGTAAATATGATCAACACCCTTATCGGCCGTTCCAACAGCGAGACCGCATCTTCCTACATAGAACAGCGGAACCTGTTCGAGTTCACTTCCATCCACGAAGCCGGTGAAGATTTAATCGCGAAGCTAAGCACGGTTATTGAGCAATTGAAACGAAGCGAAGCCAAGAGAGATATCGTTCAGGACATTAAAGACTTTGTCGAGGCCAATTACAAAAACCGAATCGTTCTTGACGATCTTGCGAAGCATCGCTATTTTGTCGACCCAAGCTATCTTAGCCGGTTGTTTAAACGAAAATGTGGAATGGGATTTACCCAATATCTTTTATCCGTTCGAATGGACAAAGCCAAAAAGTTGCTTGAGAGCACATCCTATCATTTGCCGATTGCTACAGTGGCAAGCGAAGTCGGCTTTAATGATTACTCTTATTTCATCCAGATGTACAGAAAGGTTTACGGTGCAACGCCGGGAAAATCCAGAAGCGAGAAAAATCCTAAAAATTATTGAGAAGCCAAGGAATGAATAAAGAACAGTTTTATCCTATTCATACAGTCAGTTCTCTCCTATTTTCAGCTGCTGACCGCTTGCTACAATGAACCCGTGCACGTTACATACTTACTCAAAAGGAGCTGAAATAATGAAAAAGGGGTTTTTGAAAAGCGGATTAGCAGCACTGATCTCCCTTGCGATGTTGACAGCAGCCGGCTGCTCTGGCGGAGGCTCGAAGAGCGCAACAGACAACGCGCCGAACAGCAGTGATGCTAATTCCGGAGGAGCACCCGTCAAGATTGAGTACTTTCAAATGAAACCGGAGGCCGTTAATGTTGTCAACGAACTCATAACGAAATTTGAACAGGCCAACCCGGGCATAACGGTCGAACAAAACAATGTTCCTAATCCGGAGAATGTATGGACGATGAGGGTCTCTACCAATGATGCCCCCGCCGTCTTCACCCACTATCCCCATAACTCTATTTTTCAGAAAATGGCAAAGGAAGGTCGTGTGATCGACCTTACCAATGATCCACTGATGGCTAATGTACAGCCTGCCATTGCGGACTTGAGTAAAATCGACGGCAAAAATTACATGGTTCCGATCGGAGTAGCAACACTCGGCATGTATTATAACAAGGACATTTTCGAAAGTCAGAACCTTCAGATTCCTACAACTTACTCGGAGCTGATGGAGACTGCAAAGAAGCTTCAGGATGCTGGCATTACACCGTTCTACTTTCATGATAAAGATTTCAACGGTATCCGTCAGGAAGTCGTCTATAAAATGGGGCAAACGATACCGGACGTTGAATCATTCCTTGATGATGTCATGAATGGTAAAGCGCATATTACAGACAACCCGGCTTTCAAACCTTTCGCAGAAAAACTTCTAGCCCTTCGCGAGTATGGACAAAAAGATAATATGGGGACCGGCTATGATGACGCGCTTCGTGATTTCGCAAACGGTAAAACAGCCATGTGGTTCACAGGTATTTGGGCAATTAAAGAAATCAAAGAGTCAAGTCCCGATTTGAAATTCGCAATGTTCCCGCTCCCTACCGAAAATGCTGCAGATTTGAAAACACAGGTTTCGGTAGATACGGCTATTGGTATTCCTGCCGATGGAAAAAACAAAGAAGAGGCCAAAAAGTTCATTGAGTTCATGTCCTCAAAGGAAAACGTAGAAACCTATTTGAGCATCGCCGGATATCCTTCCGGTATCAAGGATGTACAGACAGGCCTCCCGGAGATTAGCACGCTGACACAGCTTATATCGGACGGCAAGGTATATCCGACCATCGAGCGACTCTGGCCGCCAGGAATGAATGCCGAAGTGGGCAAAGCAACTCAGGAAATGTTCCTCACCAAAGACATTGACCAGTATTTGAAAACACTCGATACGATATTTTTCAACAAATCTAATCAATAACAATGCCAATGAGGCGGAAATACCTTGGTTATGAGGAATCACTCCAGGATTTCCGCCTCTTTTGCTTGATGGAGGTCGATTATGAACATTCGAGGCTTGAAGCCGGGTACTGTATTTTTCTTGCTGACCTTACCTGCAGTACTACTGTATTGCTTATTCTTTTTAGCACCGGTATTTATCGGGTTCTACTATAGCTTGACGAATTGGGACGGATTTTCACTTTCCTATGACATGGTCGGATTACAAAATTACATAGACATTTTGCAGGATAAACGTTTCTTGAACGGGCTTACCTTCACTATGCTGTATACCGTTATTGTCGTGATTGGAAAGCTCAGTGTTGCACTCATTCTGGCCTTGCTGCTGAGCCGTTCCCTGAAATTCCGTGGTTTGTTCCGATCCATTTATTTCTTCCCCGCTGTGTTGAGCATGATTACAGTCGGTTTGATGTTCAACCAGTTCTTTTACTCATTGTTTCCGCCGATTGGTGAACAGCTCGGTATCGAATGGCTATCCCGCAATTTGCTTGGAAATCCGGACACAGCAATCTTTGGAATTGCTCTGACTAATATCTGGCAAGGCTTTGCCATTCCGATGGTCATCTTTATTGCCGGCTTATCCAATGTGCCGAAGGATATTATCGAAGCGTCCGTTATAGACGGTTCAACGCCTGTGCAACGATTTTTCTCGATCACCATTCCGTTCCTGATTCCGATGCTGACTGTCAACGTGGTACTTGCCATTAAGGGTGGTCTTACGGTGTTCGATTACATCGTGGCTATGACGAACGGCGGACCCTCCCAATCAACGGAATCCCTGGGCTTTCTCATATACCAGCATGGCATGAGCGAGATGAAGTTTGGCTACGGGACAGCAGAAGCAATCTATGTATTTATACTCATTGGTATCATCTCGTTTATACAGATTAAGCTTCTATCTAGAAAGGAGGTCGGACAGCAATGAAGACACGGTTACCGTTTAAAATGGTCAGCTATGCTTTTCTGGGAATCGGTGCATTGTTTATATTGGCTCCGATCTACCTGACTCTCTCGATTGCCATGAAGACACGGGCTGAGACGACAACGAATTTTTTCTCACCTCCATCCAGCCTGTATCTTGATAATTTTATTTCGGTTATCAACAAGGCCAACTTCTGGGGAATGGTTCAAAATTCCGCCTTTATTACGATCGTATCCCTGCTGTTTATGCTGATCGCTATTCCCATGGTGTCCTATGCAATCTCTCGTAACATAAACAATCTGTACTACAAATGGGTATACACCATCATTCTTATGGGAATTTTTGTCCCGTTTCAAGCCATTATGCTGCCAATATACAGACATATGGGCAATTTGGAACTTCTTAATCAACCTGGATTGATTATCATGTATGTAACCTTATCATTTTCACAGGGATTGTTTCTATGTGTCGGCTTCCTTAAGAATATTCCACTCGAACTTGATCAAGCTTCGAAGATCGATGGCTGCGGCGTCTGGCTGACGTTCAGCCGAATTATTTATCCATTGATGCTTCCAATTATCGCCACTATACTAATATTGAATAGTCTATGGATCTGGAACGACTTCCAGCTGCCGCTAATTATGCTTAACCGTCATCCTGATTTTTGGACATTGCCGCTGTTTATTTACAATTTTAAAACCGAAAGCAGTTTTGATTATACTCTGGCTTTCGCAGCATTCTCGCTGTCCATGGCTCCAATTGCAATCGTGTACGTTTTTACGCAAAAGTATATTATTGGTGGATTGACCGAAGGGTCCATTAAATAGAGATGGGATGGATAAACAATGAGTATAACCGCTATGACATTCAACTTACGTGTAAATGTTCCCACTGATGGCACTAACGCATGGCCTTATCGCAAGCACCGCGCGGCTGCAATCATCGCAGCTTCTGCTCCTGACATCTTTGGTACGCAAGAAGGTACTTCCGCTATGCTGAAGGATCTGGATGAAGCTTTGCCTGACTATCATCGAATTGGAAACGGTCGCCTTGGAGAGGGAAACCACCCGAACGATGAATACTGTGCCATCTATTACAAGCATGCTGTATTAACACCATTAAAACATGGACAATTCTGGCTGTCCGAAACAAGTAGCGAGCCTGGAAGCATCAGCTGGGACAGCAGTCTTCCCCGTATTTGCACCTGGGTTTGCTTCCAGAGTAAGAAGATTTCCGATTTCCAATTTTATGTCCTTAACACGCACTTTGACCATATGGGTCTGATTGCAAGACAAAAAAGCGCACAGCTGGTGCTGAAGCAAATCCAGCAGTATCGCGAGAAGGATCAAATTCCCGTCATTCTCATGGGTGACTTTAATGCTTCCCCTGAACAACCGGAAATCACCACGCTAGGGCAGCAGCTGCAGAACGCCTATACCCTTCTCAGCGAGCCAGTCGGCTGTACGTTCCATGATTTCAAGGGCGGCCAAGACGGTGAGCCGATCGACTATATCTTTGCTACGTCAGATATCGAAATGACGGAAACCCATATACATCGCGATCAGATCGACGGTGGATTTCCCTCAGACCACTATGCTATTTCAGTTACTTGGAGACCTGCGACCTCATAATCGAGTAAGGCTGTTGTAAAGTCGCTACAAGTACGAATCATTCCTCCACTCGCTCTTGCCCCCAAATTTCCTGAAATCAATGTAATATGGTTGAAATTTGGGGACAAAGGAGCGCCTGCTTTCGATGCGATCATTCCTTGGGAAAGCTTTTACCGCTATCGCTTCTCCGGAATCGATTCGTCCTCTCCGCTACTCCCTGCACATCCCCACTTTTAACCTGCGCTACAAACAGCAAGGCGAGCGAAAATTAAGCTCGCCTTCAATCCACTTTGGGAGAAGCTCTACACTTACTCCAGCACAACCGTCGTGTATGGCGGCAAAGTAAGCTTGCTTCCGTTCAAAGCAGCTGCATCCCCCGTCGTTTTGGAAAGCACGGAAAAGGCAGGCTGGTCGCTCTTCGCCGCCAAATCGACCGTTTTCTCAACATCAGACAGGTTATGGACGACAAGCGCCTGTTTTTCCTTCGTGCGCCTTACATAGGCCATCACCTGTTCGTCGCCAGATGTAAACGAATTAATGGTTCCGTTCCGCAGAGCTGGCATCTCATTGCGCCACTGAATCAATAGGCGGTAGCGGGACAATAATGAATTCGGATCTTCCAGTTGTTGCTTCACCCCCTGAGTCCGGTTTTCCTTGTTATATTTCAACGCCTCCCAGGTCGTTTGACCCTGATCGCTACCCGTATTCGACCAGATCATCGGCTCCCGAATCTGCTCATCCGGTTTACCTCCCTGCATTCCAATTTCCTCGCCGTAATATATAAACGGATTTCCCGGCATCGTCAGGAGAATACCTGCCGTCATTTTAGCCTGATCCACTTTGTTGTTCAGTTGTGTCATGACTCGGTTCTGATCGTGATTTGTTAGAAATACAGCATCTGTAAACGCCCCGCCTGACACTTTGCTGAACAAGTTGTACGTACGTTCCAGAGTAAAGGCCAGATTGTTGTCCTTCCCGTTCTGAGCGGCACTGATCATCTTCTCTCCCAGACCGAAGTTAAAGCCTGAGTCAAACGCTTTATCGAGATACGGAGCGATAGAACTGACGGCATTCTCCCACACCTCTCCAACGATATATGCATCGGGATTAATCTCGTTCATGCCGCTCCGGAATTCCTGCCACCAAGCCACATTCTTAGCTGTTGTGGCTTCGGATTTATCGGAAGCCAGATCCTCATAAATATGCTTTGCCGCATCCAGCCGAAATCCGTCGACTCCTTGCTCTAGCCAAAATTTCCCGATATCCTTCATTTCCTCTCGAACAGCTGGGTTGTCAAAGTTCAAGTCGGGCATGCCGCCCCAGAAAGTGCCCATGTAATGGGCTCCGTTCTTCTCATGCCATGGATTTCCGCTCCCAGCGGCACTGGAACCGGACGGCTCCTTTCCCTGATCCTCAGCCCACAGGTACCAATCCCGTTTAGCGGACTTCTTATCCGAAGCGGCCTCAATGAACCACGGATGCTCCGTGCTGGAATGATTCACGACTAAGTCCATAATCACTTTAATCCCACGTTTATCAGCCTCCGCCAACAGGTTTTTAAAATCCTCCATCGTTCCGTAATCGGGATGAATCTTACGGTAGTCGGTTACGTCATATCCGTGGTAAGAAGGCGATGGATTAATAGGCATAAGCCAGATCCCCGTCACACCGAGATCGTCTGTCGTTTCAGGATTCCCGTCATTCAAATAATCGAGCTTCTCTGTCACACCATTCAAATCGCCAATCCCATCACCGTCAGAATCGTAAAATGAACGGACAAAAATTTCGTAATAAACATCCGAAGGCTGCTCGTCAACTTCCGCCTGTGCAATGACCGTCCCTTCCTTCTCCTTCGACTGTACCGGTTCCGTGATAGGAACTGGAGTCTCCCTAGCTTCAAGCTTTTCTCCACTGCCACAACCGGACAACAGTCCACCAAGGAGCGCAGCACTTGCAAGCCACGCTGTCATTTTTCGTATATGTATTTCTTTTAAATTCTTCATAATCATCTCCCTTTCCATCGTCATCAATCTCAAATCCCAACACTACACAGAATAAATGCAAACGTTTGATCAATTTTGACTTCAAAACAAGGAATACAGCGGTTATACTTGTAATAAACGCCAGTAAACGGCGTTCAATCATATATGTAGCCGCTTTCTTATTTATTCCATCATAACCTACACGGCTAATTTGTTAAATCGTTTGCACGAGTTCAGATTTAGCGGTTTTTAGCTTTTAAACAGCGATAATAAAAGCATTTCTCCGCTTTTCTAACGCTGCCTTCATTTTTTGAGAAGTTTGTGAATTTGTACTCCTACTGTCTTCGATACGTATTTACAAGGGTCCTGTTTAGAGATAAGATAACAGTGTGAAACCGTTTAAAAGACACTAGTTTATTGTCATTTCTACCAAGCGAAGCATATCAGTTCTTTAATATTTCGAAAAAAAGCAAACGGTTCCACTGGAGGTTTTTTATGTCTGTAACGATAAAAGATGTAGCGAAAAAAGCGGGCGTATCCCCCTCCACCGTGTCCAGAGTTCTCTCCAATCATCCCAGAATCAGTCGAGAGACTTCACGTAAGGTCAAGGAAATCATGGAGGAAATGGGTTACCACCCCAATATAATGGCTAAGAGCCTCGTCTCAAAGACGACCGAAAGCATCTGTGTCATTCTTCCTAAACCAGCTGAAGAATTGTTCCTTAACCTGTTTTTTATGGAATTAATCCGGGGGATCGTTACCCAAGCGAATCGATCGGGCTATGACGTGCTCATAAGCTCTGGTGGTAATGAGAAGGAAGAAGTCGAAGCCGTATCACGCCTACTTAACGGGCGTCGTGTAGACGGAGCCATTTTGCTGTATTCACGGCAGGAAGATCCTGTAGTGGAGTTTCTGAAGTCTCACAATTACCCTTTCGTGCTCGTGGGAAGAAGCGATAAATATCCCGATCTGCTGTCCGTGGATACCGACAACGTGCAGGCCGCATACGATGCAACCAAACACCTCATTTCCCTCGGCCATGAACGAGTCGGTTTTGTCAGTGGTCCGCCCAATCTGGTCGTATCGCAAGACCGGATGAAGGGATATGCTCAGGCCTTGGCTGATTCGGGACTTGAAATGCGCAATGAATGGATTGTAGAAGGCGAGTTTTTACAGGACAGCGGGTACCGTGCCATGTCCTTCTTTATGAATCTACCGGAACGCCCAACTGCTCTTGTCATTGTGGACGATATCGTATCGTTCGGAGTGCTCCGCGGCTTACACGAATTGGGATACAAAGTACCTGAAGACGTGTCAATTATTAGCTTTAACAACATTTCAATTACTGAATTATCAACGCCACCGCTGAGCAGTGTGGATATTGGTATTTACAATCTGGGATATACCGCCTCACAGGCGCTGATTCAAAGTATCCGCCATGATGGCGAAACCGTGCTGCCGAACCGTTATATTATTCCGCACCGGTTAATGATTCGTGAATCTTCTATGTATTCCAGGCCTAAGTAGGAACAACACGGTAATTAAATAAAAGAAGCATGTCATGTGCTTCCTTTATTTTTTCAGTATAGTACAAACGTTTGCACTTAAATGGGAGGATCCCTTATGACTACGATTAATGCCTGTTTGTTTGATCTGGACGGTGTCCTTGTGGACACTGCCAAATACCACTTTATCGCTTGGAAACAGCTCGCTGAAGAGCTGGGCTTTACGTTCACGGAAGAGGATAATGAGCGTTTGAAAGGCGTCAGCCGCATGGCCTCTCTGGACATCCTGCTTGAAATCGGCGGGGTGAAGCTAGACGAAGAAACCAAGCTTGAGCTAGCCTCGAAGAAAAATGCTTGGTATGTCGATTATATTTCTAAAATGGACGACTCTGAAATTTTGCCAGGCGCCCTTGAATTCGTGAAGGAACTGAAGTCGCAGGGCATCAAGGTTGCGCTTGGGTCCGCCAGCAAAAATGCGATGCTCATTCTGAATAATACGGGTCTCACGCCGTATTTTGATGCCATTATCGATGGTACTAAAACGCAAAGCGCAAAGCCTGATCCGGAGGTATTCCTCCTCGGTGCTCAGGAGCTCGGGTTAACACCAGCCGAGTGCGTTGTATTCGAAGATGCGGAAGCCGGTGTTGAAGCCGCCATCCGTGCCGGAATGCGAAGCGTGGGCATCGGATCAACAACAACGCTGGGTCGTGCCAATCTGGTCGTACCCTCTCTGGCAGATTTCTCGTTTAACCGCCTGAAGGAACTGTAGCGCAGCGGCGATTTACGCGCATAGCCTCCCGTTTCAAAGGGCATAATCCATATTTTTGCAAGCTTTCATACCTAAACAAAAGGAGCCGGTGATTGTGAAGCAATATTTAAAACTTGATGAATGGTCAATTATTGAAGAAGGATTCGATCCGCATAACCATGAAATTTCTGAGAGTGTTTTTAGTATCGGTAATGGCTTTATGGGCCAGCGTGCTAACTTTGAAGAGCAGTACAGCGGAAGTTCCCTGCAAGGTAGCTACATGGCCGGTGTTTATTATCCAGATAAAACACGTGTAGGCTGGTGGAAGAACGGATATCCCGAATATTTTGCCAAGGTGCTTAACAGCACCAACTGGATCGGCATTGATGTTGACGTTAATGGCACATCGCTGGATTTGGCGAAATGTACCGTGAAAGATTTTGTACGCGTACTTAATATGAAAGAAGGCTATTTGTCCCGCAGCTTTACAGCGGTCATGGAAGATGGCAAGGAACTGAAGATTGAATCCGTTCGTTTCGTCAGCATCGTCCGTCATGAGATCGGAAGCATCCGCTACTCTGTAACACCTCTGAATTTCTCAGGTGAGCTTACCTTCACACCATACCTCGACGGCGATGTGAAGAATAAAGACTCTAACTATGACGAGAAGTTTTGGCTGGAAGTGTTCAAAGAAGCGGGTCAAGGTACAGGAGCATTGACGATTAAAACCAAAAAGCTCGACTTCCATGTCACCTCAGCTATGTTCTACGAGATTTTGAAAAACGGTGAGAAGCTGAATCTGGATGCCGAGATCATTGAACGGGAAAAATTCGTTGGAAACCGGGTATCCGTTCAAGCTAACGAAGGCGAAGAAGTATCACTTTATAAATATGTCGCAAACGTTACTTCCCGTAACCATGGCCTTGGTCAATTGGTCGAAGCTGCCCGAGAGGTGTTGAATACAGCCGTACAGGCAGGATTCAATGCACTTCTTAGTGAACAAGCGACTGCTTGGTGTGACAAATGGAAAGAAAGCGACATCGTCATCGAAGGTGACGTTGCCGCACAACAGGCGATCCGCTTTAATATTTTCCAGCTGAACCAAACGTACAGCGGTGAGGACGACCGCCTGAACATCGGGCCTAAAGGATTCACAGGTGAGAAATACGGCGGCAGCACCTACTGGGATACAGAAGCTTATTGCCTCCCATTCTACTTGAGCACAGCGGACTCCAGCATCTCCCGCAACCTGCTCATTTACCGTTACAAGCATCTGGAGAAGGCAAAGGAAAACGCGAAAAAGCTCGGGTTCACTAAAGGCGCACTGTATCCGATGGTGACGATGAATGGTGAGGAATGCCACAACGAGTGGGAAATCACGTTTGAAGAAATTCACCGTAACGGGGCCATTGCTTATGCCATCTATAACTATGTTAATTACACCGGTGACTTCGCTTACCTCGGTCAATACGGTCTTGAAGTGCTTGCAGAAATTTCCCGCTTCTGGGAACAGCGTGTCAACTACGTTCCTGCCAAGGACCAATATGTAATGCTTGGTGTGACTGGCCCGAACGAGTACGAGAACAACGTCAACAACAACTGGTACACGAACCGGATCGCTTGCTGGACGATGGAATATACACTGGATGTGCTGAACTATCTGGAGCAGAACGAGCCAGAGCGTTATACGGAGCTGGTTGGCAAATTGAATCTTCAGGAAGAAGAAACGACGAAATGGCAGGACATTATTAATAAAATGTACTATCCAGTAGACACTGAGCGCGACATCTTCCTGCAGCAGGACGGCTTCCTTGACAAAGAGCTTGTACAGGTTAAAGACTTGGATCCGAAGCATCTCCCACTGAACCAAAACTGGTCATGGGACCGCATCCTACGTTCGGTTTACATTAAACAAGCAGACGTGCTACAAGGATTGTTCTTCCTGGGTGACCGTTATGATCTGGACACCAAGAAACGCAACTTTGATTTCTACGAGCCGTTCACCGTGCACGAGTCCTCTCTCTCCCCTTGCGTGCATTCCATTCTCGCATGCGAGCTGGGATACCAGGAGAAAGCGTATGAAATGTACCTTCGGACCTCACGTCTCGATCTGGACAACTACAACAATGATACGGAAGACGGCTGCCATACGACCAGCATGGCGGGCACCTGGATGTCTGTTGTTCACGGTTTCGGCGGTCTGCGCGTCAAAGACGGTGTGCTACACCTGAATCCGTTTGTTCCTGGACACTGGACTTCTTTCTCCTTTAAGGTTATGTTCCGCGGCTCCCGCCTGAAGGTGAACGTTACAGACAAGGAAATTATCGTCTTGAACGAGACTGATATTCCAGCTGCTATCAGTCTGAACGGCAAAGAGCACACCATCAGCGGTATGGGTGACGTAAAAGTGGCCAGATAATTAGCTATACAGAATGAAGTCTGACGGGTATAAGAATAAGGGTACTGTCTCAAAGACGGTACCCTTTTTATTTTTGTAGAATATACGTGCCTCACGTCTTACGAGCATATCAAACTGCGTTCATAGTCACGCGGCGGGCGGCTGTCCGGCTTTCCGAACAAATAACCCTGGGCCAGCTCCATGCCGATTCCGCAGCAAAATTCAAATTCTTCTCGTCGTTCAATGCCTTCAGCCAGCACCTTCGCACCAAAATCATGGGCGATGTCCGTAATGGTCAACAGCTGTTTTTGCTGTGCCGGGTTCACATCACAATGGTCAATTAGACTCCGGTCGATCTTCACATAATCCGGCTTCAGCCTGATCATCTGTTCGAGCGTGGAATAGCCGGCTCCAACATCATCCATCGCTACGGAGATCCCATTTCGTCGGTACACCTCAAATATAGATTGAAGATGTTTCACATCATCCATACGCTCTGTCTCAACCACCTCAAAGACAAAATCCGTCGGTTCAAGCGACAGCCGTTCAATCGTATCAAAGGTATGAGTGAGACAAAATTCCGGATTATATATGGAAGAGGGCAAAAAGTTCACAAAGCGCTTAACACCCTTCGGTAGCCAAAGAGCACTCGTCTCAATTGCCGATATTCTGGCTGCACGATCTAAGAACGAATGCAGCCCTGTCTTGCGCGCAGTTTCAAACAGCTCGTAGGGCTGAAACGGCACGCCGTTCTCGCTTGAACGCAACAAAAACTCATAAGCTACAATCTGTTCAGAACCGTCCACAATCGGCTGCATAAAACTCGTAAACTGCTTTTCCAAAATCATGTTAACAACATCAAAATGCTTCATGCGTTCCTCAAATTCACGTAGTGGTATCCACTTATGCTGAACATCCGGTACAGCTCCTCCAGTCACGCAAAAGTTCAATTGCTGCCGGATGAACGGGGGAAGATCTTGCATAAGCTGCATTAAGAAGAGCATTTCCTCACGATCACTGTAATGGACGGCACAGCTTTCCGGTGTCTCTTCCACAGCACAGCCGTTCTCACGGAACATCAAAATCAGCTCGGCAAATACCGGACGTATATGAATGGTTCCCTGGTCCTCAATCGGTTCAATGGTGCTGCAGTTATTGCAAAACATGATTGTCCTCCTCGGCAAGCTCACTCACTATCTATACTTCTTATCGGCATATAGCTTACAAAATCTTTGCAATTTTTAACATTTTTATGATGAAACTGTAGGTGAAGATTGGGCATAAAATTGCCAGTTTCTCCCATTCTCCTTAGCTGCATACATCGCAGAATCAGCTCGTCCGATCAACTCCTGATCATTCGCGGCATGATCAGGATATACCGCGAGTCCAATGCTAGCCCCCGTCTGGATCTCGACTCCCTCCAGCTCATAGGGCTTACTCAAGTGCGCGCTAATCTGGTCAGCTAGTTCCGCCAGTTCTCTATCGTCCACGGCAGGATAGACCATAACGGTAAATTCGTCCCCGCCCAGACGGGAAACAATCATTCGTTCACTGTCCAAGGAACACAGTCTTCGTGCTACCATTTGGATAAGCAGATCACCGGTCCGGTGACCGTAGCTGTCATTCACGGATTTAAACTGGTTCAGGTCCATATACAGCAGACCCAGCCTACTCCCCTTTTGGTCAGCATCCTCAATGCCCTCCATCAGACGGGCATTGAAATAACGACGGTTGTACAAGCCTGTGAGATCGTCATGATGGGCGAGATACTCACTTTGCTTCAAGCTGACGTGCAGACGCTCCATCAGCCGGTCATTTTCCAATTGGATGAGCACCTGACGAACCAGAATAAACAATACGCTAAGCGACAAGCCTGTAAACAGTCCGCTCCATCCCTCGAATCGCTCCGTGATCAAATAAAAAAGCCACCCGAGAACACCGTACGGCAGCAGATACTTTACCAAAAACGTCCCAAATGCAGGCTGCTTGTCCTTCACGATGTCCTTTTCCCGCATTCCAGAAACCGAACGTACGCCCGCCATTCCGATAAGGAACACAGCCGTTGTCCAGAGCAGGTCCAAATAAGGGTTCGGAACAGCCCCCACCAAATCGACAGTAACTAAATAAAATAGGTTCCCGATTACAAAAGCCAAGCCACCAAAACAAAGATACACTGCAACCATTGCCTGAACTTGCTTGGCATTAGCATACAAGACAAGTGTGAAAAATATCAGTATAATGCCGCACACTGGATACATCAGGTTTACCCAGAGCGAGGTCCCTTCTCCTTCTAGGAGGTAACCCTGCAGTTGAGGCTTCAAGAGATATTCCCAACTTACCGTAATAAAGACGATAAATATAATAACGATATCAAACATAAACCGCAGACCTCTAAGCAGTCCTTGTTCGTATCCGAACAAATAGACTAGCCCTGTGGTAAACAACACCATCTCCATGGTCCAGAGCCAATCCGCGGTGCTCAGTTCAGCCAGATATTCTCCCTTGGTCCATATCGGATATGCCCATACGAACTGGGCTAATCCTTCGCAGATCAGTCCCAGCATGACCAACAGCCAAAAAATCCGCAGCGATCCCATATGCCGCAAGGCAGCTAAAGCGAGGTATCCTGAAGCGGCGAGCGGCGCGATAACTGTCAGGACCCTCTGAACAGCCTCGGCTTCCGGAACCCAAAGCACAACCATAAATTGAACAAACAAATATATAACCGCCAGCCTCAGCGGTGCCATTCGTGCTATATTCCAGTTCATAAGCGTTCCCCCTGTAAAAGGTTAGCTTGTGTAGACATGATGTATGTAGTAGGCCTAAAGAATTATGGCATTTATCTATTGTAATGATACTTTTTACCCACCAAGAAGTAAAGAATAGAACGCAAAAGTGTAAGATTTGAACCTACCTGTGGAAGATCTTCTCCCTTATAAAATTCGTCTATCCCTACTTGACAACTAGGAATTAAATGCTATGATTCTTTTAATTTCTTAAACTTTCATATATAAGGAGTGCTTGGAAAATGACACGAAGACGACTGGATCATGTGGGTATTGTGGTGCGGGACCTGGATAAGACGCTTGCATTTTATACGGAGGTTGTCGGACTTGAGCTGAAAGGACGACTGACACATACGAACGGAGTCATAGAGCTGGCATTCCTCGGCTTTCACGGTGAGGACGAGACCGAAGTCGAGCTTATTCAAGGATACAGTGACTCCCTTCCCGCAGAGGGGACTGTCCATCACTTTGCGGTGAGTACAGATAACATTGAAGAAGAATACGCCCGGGTAAAGTCTCTGAATGTACCGCATTTAGATGAAGAAATCGTTACTCTGCCGAACGGACACCGTTACTTCTTTATTCATGGGCCCGAAGGGGAGAACATTGAATTTTTCCAGCGCTGAGGATATCCATAGCTTCCAGTCCTTACTGGACAGATGTTGAACGCCGGACTATAATACACGTAGTTAATCATAAATTATGTGAACAACTTCATAAGAACCGGGGTGCTGGAATTGGCCGGCTGAGATTGTATACCTTAACATACTGACCCTTATACCTGATCTGGGTAATGCCAGCGTAGGAATGTGTATTTAGTGGTCTCTTTATACCGCTATCAACCTTTGCGCTCGTATGCGTCCCGAATATCGGGACGCTTTTTTTGTGATTAGGTAAGTAGAAGTAAGTGTTCAGAAGGAGAGAGAACATGGTACGGAATAAAAGATGGATGTCCTTGGTGATAATCTGCGCGGTGCTGCTTGTCGTTGCCGGATGCGGAAACAAAGAAAAGCCGAACAACGAAGGGGCCAGTGATTCGAACAAACCTGCTGCTGAGCTGCGGGACGTTCAGGTTATGCTGGACTGGTCGGCAAACACGAACCATACAGGGCTTTACGCTGCAAAAGATCTTGGATATTACGAGGAGGAAGGGCTCAACGTCAAGATTGTACAGCCGGGTGCTGGCGGCAGTGATGCTCTGGTCGCCTCAGGCAAGGCTGACTTCGGTGTCAGCTACCAGGAAAGTGTCACTCTCGCGAGAACTCAAGGCGTGCCACTCGTTTCGATCGCAGCTGTGATCCAGCATAATACGTCCGGGTTTGCCGCTCCGGTTGACCGGAATATTAAAAAAGCAGCCGATTTTGAAGGCAAATCTTACGGCGGTTGGGGTTCCCCTGTAGAAGAGGCTGTGATGAAATCGATCATGGAGAAGGATAACGCCGACGTAAGCAAGGTAAAAATGATTAATATGGGAGATGCGGATTATTTCACTGCCGTGAAGCGCGATATTGATTTTGCCTGGATCTTTTACGCTTGGACAGGTATTGAAGCCGAGCTGCGTGAAGAGAAACTGGACATGATTTATGTGAAAGACTATTCAGAAGCGCTGGACTATTATACCCCTGTACTGGTAACGAGCGAGAAAATGATCAATGAAGATCCGGAACTGGTCAAAGCGTTCATGCGCGCTACAGCTAAAGGCTATGACTACGCCATTAAACAGCCGGAAGAAGCAGCTGCTCTCCTCTCCAAGGCAGTACCCGAGCTGGACAAAGATCTGGTGCTGGCTAGCCAGAAATGGCTTAGCCCGCTCTATCAAGACGATGCTCCTCGCTGGGGAGAACAGAAAGAAAGCGTATGGAAGGGTTATGCTGATTGGATGTTTGAACGTAAACTGCTGGATAAGCCACTCGAGGCAGGCAGCGCGTTCACGAATGATTTTTTACCGGATAGCCCATAAATCGCAGAACAATAGATCCGATATAACGAAAGGATGGAATGGACCATGGCAAGTACACTGCTCAGCATTCAAGTGATTCCCAAGACGCCCGACGGTCGGGACAGCATACCTTATGTAGACGTAGCTATCAAAGTCATTCAGGAATCAGGTGTCAAATATCAGGTGAACGCGCTGGAAACGACACTGGAAGGAGAACTGCCAGAGCTGCTGAAGATTGTGAATGATATGCACGAGGCACTTTTCCAGGCGGGCTGCCCGAGCGTCATATCCCAAGTGAAAATCGCGCAAAATCCTGAAGGAATCAGCATGGACCGGCTGACTGAGAAATATCGTCCATGAGGATTTGGTGGAATCGTCTATGGCCGCCCTTTGTGGCGGTCCTCTTCTTTTTAACAGTGTGGCAGTTGGCTGTCTCCTTGTTCCATGTGGAAGACTGGATCCTACCACCGCCTTCGGACATCGTCAGGGAAGCCGCTGCTGGAGCCGAAGATCTGCTCGGACATACACTTGCCACCCTGCAGCTGACACTAGTTGGCTTCGCCATCGGAACGGCTGTCGGTCTGGTCATCGCGCTGCTTCTCCATCTGGTCCCTTGGATGAAAACCGCACTGTACCCGCTTCTCGTCGTAAGCCAAAATGTGCCGACAATTGCGCTGGCTCCACTGCTCATGATCTGGTTCGGGTTTGGAATCTTACCAAAGGTTATTGTCATTACACTCGTGTGCTTCTTTCCGGTCGCCGTCTCAGCCATGGATGGTCTTGCTCGTACTGACCGGACGATGATGAATTACATGGAGATGGCTGGTGCAAGCAAATGGCAGACGTTCAGCAAGCTGGAGCTGCCTCATGCTCTCCCCTCCATCTTCTCTGGCGTCCGGATTGCGGCTACATATTCGGTCATGGGTGCGGTGATTGGGGAGTGGATCGGCTCGGACAAAGGAATCGGATATTTCATGATGCTGCAGAAATCCGCGTACCGTACGGACCGCGTATTTGTCGCTATTTTTATCATTGTCTTGTTAAGCCTGCTCATGGTTGCGCTCATAACTCTGCTGGAGCGACGGCTCATCCGCTGGAATCCGAAGCAGGAAAAGTCATCATGATACCAATCTACAATAAGGGAGGTGTTTTCGGGTGAAGACAGATCTGAACCCTGCGTACCAACAACACGAGATGGATCATCCGGACAACTCGGAACAGATCTCCTCTCCTGCGTTGGAAGCACGTGGTATCTATAAGTCATTCCGGGATCGTAAAAAGGAAGTTCAGGTACTGGATGGTCTTTCACTAGCCGTACAACCTGGACAATTCGTCTCCATCATCGGACCGTCCGGCAGCGGGAAGAGCACGCTGTTTCACATTATAGGCGGGCTAACTGCACCGGACGCCGGTAACATCTGGATGAACGGCGTAGATGTAACTGGGCAAAAGGGCTTGATCGCCTATATGCCACAGCAACCTGCCCTCTTCCCATGGCGCACAGTCGAGGACAACGTGCTCCTTCCACGTGAACTCGCCGGCATGTCCAGGGTTCAAGCACTGGAGGAAACGCGCCTCTGGATTGAACGGGCGGGACTTACCGGATTTGAGAAAGCTTATCCGCACACGCTATCCGGCGGCATGCAGCAGCGGACCGCTTTTCTGCGAGCGATGATGAGCCCGCAGGAGGTGATGTGCCTGGATGAGCCGTTCAGCGCACTCGACGCGCTGACCCGCAGCGACATGCAGCGCTGGCTGCTCGATATATGGGAGGAGCACCGCCGCTCCGTTCTAATGATTACACACCATATTGAAGAAGCGCTGCTTCTGTCCGATACGGTGTACGTCATGTCAAGCCGTCCCTCCTCCATTCTGCAAAAAATCGAGGTGCCTTTCCCTCGTCCCCGTCGGGAAAATATCCTGTCAGATCCGGCTTTTCTGGCCTTGAAACACGACATCTCCACAATGATGCGTGAAGAGCTGCGAAAGCGCTGAGCTTTTGTACCGCGCGCAGCTCTCACCGTGCGTGTGGCGTTGCATGACAGAGGTCTACCACAGCGGGAATACGGCTGTATAAGATAAGGAGATGAAAAAATGGCATCTGTTCATACAAAACCGGATATGGATTCTTTGAATTATCCCCTGATCGATGCTCACATCCATCTGGATACATATCCAATAGATCAGCAGCTTTCCATTCTTGAAAGCCTGCCCGGATACGGCGTGGAATCCGTTATCTCCGTATCCATGCATCTGGAATCTTGCCAGCGCAATCTCGAACTGGCACGCCGATTTGTTGACCGCGTGAAACCCGCCTTTGGCTATCACCCTGAACAACAAATGCCGTCTCCAGCCGATATTGACTCCCTGTTCGCCTTTATGGAAAGCCATCTGGATGAGATGATCGCCGTGGGAGAAGTCGGGCTTCCTTACTATTCCCGGCTCGAAGCGCAATCCAGCGGTAAGGATTGGGACAACCGCCCTTACGAGGACTTGCTGGAGCGGTTCATTATATTTGCCAAAAAGCATGACAAGCCGGTCATCCTTCATGCCGTCTACGAGGACGCTGATATCGCCTGTGACCTGCTGGAGAAACATAGCGTAACATCAGCTCACTTTCACTGGTTCAAAGGGTCGCCGGGAACGATCCAGCGGATGGCTGATGCGGGCTACTGCATTTCGTTCACCCCGGACCTGCTCTACGAGCAGGAAATTCGTGAACTGGCGCGCCTGTACCCCGCCGGTCAGGTTATGTCCGAAACGGATGGGCCGTGGCCGTTTGAAGGACCGTTTCAAGGCCAGGTAACACACCCTCGCATGACTGCCGACGTCGCATCAGCCTGGGCCGATATTCAAGGTATCAGTCTGATGGAGGCACGCCGTATTTTGTATGACAATGCCCGGCGGTTTTATCGCATGAGGTAGATCTAAAGAGCTGGGGCTGAACCAAAAGTTACACTTGGCAGCCCCTTTATCATGGAGTGAATAAAACCTAAGCTATTTTGTTAGCTGGTTATTGACCATTCGTCCCTTTTTCACCGGATTTCCCCAATACGTAAACAGACGCCAAATATATTCAAAGGGTCCTAACGGAAGACGTTTTAGCCATATTTTACTGAATACAATCTGTAGTGCAAAGATGATAATGACCAGCAGCATCTGCCAAATTGGCTCGATCGTTCCATACCATCCGAGACCATAGCTGTAGAAGAGTAAGCCACAAAGAATCGATTGAAGAAGATAGTTAGTAAAGGCCATTTTTCCCGGGTAAGAAAAAATGTGCAGCACGTTCCGCCAAGCTCTCTTCTGATAAACCACAGCAAATATGCCGATATAAGCTAAAGTCAGCATAGGTGCACCAACAAACAATGCTACAGCTTCACCCCAAGATGGCAGTCCCTCTATTAATACCATGATGAGTTGTAGAGCAAGACCCACGCTACCTCCCAAAATGATCAGCATCATGGTGATCCTACGTACCTCGTGCAGTATTCGACGTTTACAGAAATAGGCCCCCATTAAAAACATCCCTAATATTTGCGGGTAGAAGACCAGCATATTAAAGAAAGACGATATATAATCATTTAGCCGTTGAACGATAATCTGCTGATAAGTGCCCTCTCCATAGATCGCGGCATCCCGTTCTTGAAAATAAACGCCCATCTGATGAGCATCCGCTTTACTTAAAGGCTCAAATTCGTTCGTATCTGTAGAAGAAATCAGGCTAGCTCCAGTAAGAAGAACCGGAACTATCAATAACAGAGACAGTGACCAGATCAAAAGCGTTTTCGGTTTACAGCGCTGAAAGATTAATAGCAGAAAGCCTAAAATTGCGTAATGTGTCAGAATATCTCCATACCAAATAAAGATTCCATGAATGATACCAAACACAAGTAAGGCAATCAGTCTCCGGACATAGATAGGGGTGAATTTCCTGCCTTTTGCCAGGCTGCTCTCCTGTAACAACACCATACCAAAACCAAATAAAAAGGAAAAAATCAACATGAATTTCCCATCAATAACAATGCCGCGAAACAGTAAAAAGATCTCATTGTACCACCCTGACCATAACTCGGCCCCAAAAGAAATCGTTTGTAACGACGTCGTGAAAAAACTGATATTCGCTAAAAATATACCGAATAAAGCAAAGCCTCTTAAACTATCAATGAGTGTAATTCTTTGATGCTGAACGGTTGCCATGTTCGTTCCTCCTTATCATTGTGCCTTCAGGTTAAGGTACAATAATAAAGAAAGTATAAAGTTAAATGCGGATTATTTCCGTTCAACTGTTGTCCCCGGATTTCTTTATCCTTTCTTTAGAATTTACGTGTATGCTAGTTGGATACTATTTATTGATCGCTATGTTTTGGAGGATTTATATGTCGAAGGAAACGATTCTGTTGGTTGATGATGAAGAAGAAATTATTAGTTTTATAAAAGATGCCCTTGAGCTTGAAGGCTATGAAGTATTAACCGCAGGAAGCGGACAAGAGGCTCTTATACAGAGCAGGCTTATGCCTACACTTATTATTCTTGATGTCATGATGCCTGAAATGAATGGCATTGAGGTTTGTGAGCGGCTGCGGGAATTCACCGATTGTCCCATTGTATTTTTAAGTGCCTGCCAAAGTGAAACGGATCGAATTCAGGGCCTGGCGGCTGGCGGTGATGACTATTTGTTAAAGCCCTTCAGTCTGGCCGAATTAAAAGCTAGAATTCATGCCCATCTGCGGCGGGAAAAGCGAGTGCACACGCAAAGGGAGCAAGGAATGTTGCGTCTTCAGTCCCTGTTGATCGATTGTAAAGGCCATTCTGTAAGCTATAACGGGCAGAACATTGCCCTTACGAACAAGGAATTTATGATTGTAGAGCTGCTGTCCTTGCATCAAGGACAGGTTTTTTCACGGGAACAAATTTACGAAAAAATCTGGGGTTTTGACGCAGAAGGAGACGACTCCACCGTAACAGAACATATCAAAAAAATACGGGCTAAGCTGGCTGCGTATGCTCAAGACAAGAACTATATTCAGACGGTTTGGGGTATTGGTTACAAATGGGACGTGAAATGATTAGACCGCGTTCGATCAAAAGCACGTTTGCCCGCCACTTCTCCTGGGTAATCGTGTGCAGCCTACTGACGACACTTGTCACTTGGGGACTACTCTTTCTGTTATTCAATTACTTCTTTAACCATGATATCATTCTTCCGGCCAATCATTATGAAGGGCAGATTCCCGTAATTTCAGAGTATGTGCGAACGGAGGGAGATTCCGTCATCAGCAAGCAGGGACAACCGGCATTGGAAAGGCTCATTCCTTCTGAAGGAATGTCCTATCGTGTAGTCTCTTTATCCGGTGATTTCCTGTATGGAGATCTGGAATTCCATGAGCCGTTGAACAAAAGCGATATCCTTGACCGCTTAAATCAAACATTCTCAGGAATAAATCAAGTCATTAAATATATTCCTGTTCAATCCGATCAGGGAGATCTGTTAGGGGCTCTTTTGCTAGGATATTCTCTTAAGGTAAAAACAGCAAATCCAGTGTTCTCTCCCTTGGTCACCTTCGGATTTCTAACCTTTTTTCTGTCGCCTTTTCTGTATGTCATCATCTTCACTTACATTTTCGGAAGGCGGTTTAGTCGAAAGATAAATAATCCTTTACAGCAATTATTACATGGGGCAGAGCGTATTAAGGAACGGGACTTACATTTTTCCATAACCGAGAATTGCTCCATAACTGAAGTTAATCAGCTTACGATTGCTTTTGAAGAAATGCGCCAGGAGCTTGAACAATCCATTGAAAGGGAATGGAAGCTGGAGCAAGAAAGAAGCACGATGTTTGCCGCACTAGCTCACGATTTACGCACACCGCTAACGATTATTCAGGGGCATGTGGAGGGCCTTATGCAGATGAACGGGGACATTCGTGAGGAACGACTCCCTCAATACCTTCAAGTGATCAAACGCAACACAAATCGGGCATCTAATCTTCTTCAGGATATGAATACGATTGCGGAAATCGAAAAAGTATCATTTCAACTAAATCCCATCCCTATGGATATAGATGAATTCATTGATGATAAAGAGGCTGAATATGTGGCCTTATGCAGAGAAAAAAATATTACCTTTCAAACGGAACTAACAGATAAGCGCGGTGTCAAACCCCTCATCTCCTTCGATCCCTATCGAATCATTCAGGTCTTGGACAACCTTGTTGCTAATAGCATCCGATATACCCCGCATTCAGGGAAAATCCTCTGGAGTGTAGAGTTAACCGAACAGCAGGTCTCCATGGCCATAACCGATAACGGAACCGGATTTCATAATCAAGATCTGGAGCAAGTGTTTGAGCAATTCTATCAGGGGCATGCCCGATCTGTAAGACAAAAAGGTCATTCCGGACTTGGATTGTATATCGCAAAATTGTTGGTTCAGCATCACAGCGGGCATATTATCGCAGAAAACAACCTTCATGTCGGGGCCACCGTACGATTTACATTTCCTATTAAAAAATAATCAAAAAAATCCATGGCATGATCGCCATGGATTTTGGTGTATTAACTTAGGCTCAGCGAAACCGGACAGTGATCACTTCCCATCACCTGGCAGTCGATTTCTGCATCCTTCACCTTCTCTTCCAAACGGGCGGACACCAGAAAATAATCGATACGCCAGCCGATATTCCGCTCTCTCACTTTCGGCATATAAGACCACCAGCTGTACACGTCGGTACGATCTGGGTATAGAAACCGGAAGGTGTCGATAAATCCGGCTGCCAACAGATCTGTCATCTTCCCCCGCTCTTCCAGCGTAAAGCCGGAGTTGCCCAGATTGGACTTCGCATTTTTCAGATCGATCTCCTGATGCGCGACATTTAAATCCCCGCATACGATAACCGGTTTGAGTTCATCCAGCTGCAGCAAATAGCAGCGGAACCGTTCCTCCCATTCGATTCTGTAATCCAATCGGCTAAGATCTCGTTTCGCGTTAGGTGTATATACATTCACGAGATAAAAGTTCTCAAATTCCAGTGTGATAATTCTTCCTTCCGATTCGCTATCCTCTTCAATGCCGTACCTAACAGACAAAGGCGGTATTTTGGTAAACACAGCGGTTCCAGAATAACCTTTCTTTAAAGCATAGTTCCAGTATTGATCATATTCAGGGCCCAGATCAAGCTCAATCTGCCCTTCCTGCAACTTCGTTTCTTGAACGCAAAAAATATCGGCATCAGCTTGTTTAAAATAATCAATAAAGCCTTTGGTTACACAGGCCCGCAAACCGTTGACATTCCAGGATACCAGCTTCAAAATCTTAACCTCCAATCGAATATATATATAGAAGAAATTCTATGATTCTATGAGTCTCACAAATTCTATTATCTTATCATGGGTGCTCAATGCTGACAATCTCACCTGTCTTGACCTAAAAATACATATTTATATGAATAGTCAGGCGTGAACAGTAACAACATAAAGGTTGGCGGTATTTCCGCTGTAAGCTTCAATATAAGCAAACAGCCCACCGAAGGAGGACCTTGATCATGACAGGAAGAAATAACAAACCGAAAAATGACGGACCATCCAGCAGCCCGGATAGATTGGATCAGTACGGAGACAAACTCGCATCCCATAACGAAGAGGAATTCACTTCTGCTACCGAGGAGCACTGCCGGGAGGAAAAGTAACCGGAACAGATGCCTACAACAAAACGGGGCTGTCCCAAAAGGTTCATGAACCTGGGACGCCCCTATGTTTGTTGTAAGACGCTACGAATACGAATCATTCCGCCAGTCGAGCGGACACAAGGAATAATCGATACACCAGAATCGGTCGCGGTTATCTCTACCGCTTCATGAATCCCTTGTCCTGCAAATATTCCTTCATATGAAGGCGCACCGGTTCCGACAGACGCTTCGCCATAAACTGCGACCAGGCCGCTGTGGATTTACCTCCGCTCCGGGCACGCATGTATTCGGCATACGTGTTGTCGTAGGTTTTAACTTCCTCCACGGTTTTCGTTGCATCGTATGTTCCATGGTGAAGTACTCCCTCTAGAGGCAGACGGGGGCGAATACCGGGATCCTGATCCGGATAGCCGACACACATGCCGAACACCGGATACACGAGCTCCGGCAATTTCAGTTGTTCTGCAAATTCCGCAATTTGGTTCCGTACCCCGCCGATATATACGATCCCGAGGCCCATGGATTCCGCAGCAACCGCAGCATTTTGTGCAGCCAGCGCGGCATCTACTGTCGCCACGATTAAATTTTCAGTCGAATCCACATAACTCGGTTGATCGCCCAAATGCGCCTCACTCACTTTTTGCAAACGATATAAATCTGCACACCATACGAGAAATACCGGACACTCTACAATATAAGCCTGATTACCGGCTAGAGCTGATAAAGCCCGCTTCTGCTCCGGATCTGTTACGGCAATGACGCTGTATGCCTGCACACTGCTAGAACTGGAAGCCATCTGCCCCGCCGCGATGATCATCTCCAGCTGTTCCTCGGTAACCATCCTGTCCGTATATTTACGGATGGATCGGTGATTCATCAACAGAGATAATGTTTCATTCACTTGGTATCCTCAACTCCCAGTCCTTTGAATATAAATTGTATCGCTTGCTGTGAAATAAGCTCCGGATCGGCATCTTTAAACCCTAGCAAAGGCTCGTTATTAATCATCAATTTATGAGATAAACACACCCCCATCACCATGAGCAATGCCTCTCCTGACGATTCAAAATGAAACTTACCCTGGGACTTTCCACGATCCAGCAGCTGCTTTACCGCACTCCATACGGGACGTAAAAAAGACAGTACGACCTCTTTGCGTGGCGTGCGCATCGTCAGCTCTTGCTGAACGATATCGCTTAGCTCTGTATCAATTAGCGTATACTTTACGATCTCATGGATAGCAAAAGCAAGACCGCTCACCGGCTCATCCATCCGTTCCTTATATTGATCCATATCATAGCCCGGAAATAACTGTTCAAAAATCGCTGTAAACATCTTGTCTTTGCCACCAAAATGATAGGATACAAGCGCGATATTGACGGAGGCATCATCGCATATTTGCCGAACGGAAGTCCCTTCAAACCCTTGCTTGGCAAACAGCTTTTTGGCAGACATTAATATACGCGTTTTCACATCCAGCTCAGGCTGTTCCTGTTCCATCCGACTGTCCCCTTTAAACGTTCTTCCATCTATTATGGAACTTCAGCCTGGACAGCGCAAGGTGCGGAAAACAGCAATAAGTGAAAGGTTACGTTCAAGCAGAGGTCAGCGTTGGGATATGCTGTGTGGATTCACCGCTTCGACTAGAGTGTCGGTTTTTTCTTAGAGCTGTAACTGCTGCTGAAATGACGAGAGAGATAATAGCTGTCACTGCAAGCCCAAGTAAGTCTTTCCCCAGATGGACGCCGCCGAATAAAATGTTCATCAGACCTTCAACAGCATAGGTGGCAGGAAGCAAATCTCCCGTAGTCTGAAAGCCTGCACCAAGCATCTGTCTTGGAATCATCGCCCCCGAGGTAACTAGCTGCAAGGATAAAAGCGTAATATTAAACAACATGCCCCCTATTCCAAAAACTATAAGGAACATCTGGGAAAACACAAGAAACACCCATACGATCAGACTCTGGAACAACCAAAGGGGCATAAATCCTTCAGCAGACTGTCCGCCCAATGCCATAACCAGCGATGAGCCCAGCAAGGAGATCACAAGAGCAGAGACGATATTGATCATCGTCCGTGCCGTAAAAGCCTGCCATTTGGTGATGCCGTTACCAAGTGTCAAAGATGCCTGCTGCATATTCATTCCCATAATCATGGCCCCGACAAAAGAAGCAAGGACCATCATCATCGGAACCATCTGATTATTCAATCCGTCCACAGAGTAGATGTAGCTGATTTCAGACTTTACCCGTTCCGCCAAGCTTGCTGCTGCAACCGAAGCCTGTTCTGAAGGAATCGATGAACGCTCTAGCACATTTTGGATACCTGCAGCCGATGCCTCACGGTCGACGGTTCCAGTGATCGCTACTGCCGCACTATCCATTACACTCTTCACAAGCGCAGGATTGGATTCATTGATCTCATACAGCAGATTAGCTTGCGCTGCTGGATTTTGCAGATCTGCCGTGAAATCGGCAGGAATGGTCATCACCATTTGCACCTCACGGTTTATGAGTTGCTGTCTTGCTGTATTCTGATTAGCATTACTGATTTGAAATGGAAGACTGTTCTGCAATTTCTGAAGAACCTGAACTCCCATAATCTTGTCTTCATTAACAATCGCAATGCGAAAACCCCCTATCCGTTCATTTGCCCCCTGATACCCCGTCATCCAAATGACACTAAATATAATCTGAAATGCTAGAGCTGTAGCGATGCCCAACATCATTTGCGGAGACTTTTCAATAAAATGAATACACCTTTGAACACATTCCATCTCTCCCCTACAATTAAATCTTTTTAAACAAACGTTTAATTAAACGATCGTTTAAATCATAGGTCGGTTTCCGGTAATTGTCAATAGATATTGAAAAAGCCGAATTAATACGACAAAAAACCGCCAGGCTGTATTATGCAGCCTGACGGTCTTTGATAAATATTTAATAGTTAAACGACATCATATCCTTGTTCTTCGATTGTTTCTTTAATTTGTTCCACAGTTGCCTTCGTTTCGTCATATTCCACGGTCACCGTGTTGGAAGCCAGATCCACTTTACCGGACAAACCCGCGTTTTTCAAAGCACCTTCAATTGAATTCACACAGTGGTTGCAAGACATGCCTTCGACGTTCATCGTAACTTGTTTCATTCGTAATTCCTCCTTGGCTGTTGTGCCGGCTGATATGCCGGTTATTTAATGGGTATATTTACAGTAAATATACCCGCATTGTACTATACCCCCCATAAGTATGTAAAGATTGTTTTCTTTTAGTAGCTATAATGGAATTTTCTCAAAAATATTTTGTTGCAGCTCCCCGAATTGTGATACAAAACCTCTAATTTTGCTGGTATAATAATCTATAATTGTTGAGATAGACCAATAAAATTCCTTGTTATACAACTTTTTCTTTTTTTCGAGAAGTAGAGAAGGAATTTCCAGTTTTACATCGAATATGTAATTTAAAGGAATTGACGAAACAGGAAAGTAGGAAACAGCTATGGTTTTTGACGGCATTATCATTGGTCTGATTGTCGGGCTGATTCGGGGAGGCATTCGTCACGGCTTGCTTCAGTTCAGTAAAATTCGGCTGAAGGGCGGCTGGATCTTTCCGGTGCTGCTGATCATCCAGCTGATCATCTTCAGATTCCAGGAGAACTCCGACATACTGGCAGCGGCAAGCAGTTATGTGTTTATGACCATCTATATAGTAGGCATGCTGTTCCTATGGATGAACCGAGATCAGAGAGGTTTTGGCAGTATCTTAGCAGGTGTGTTTCTTAACTTCCTTGTTATGGCCGTCAATGGTGGCAGAATGCCGGTATCGCTTCAGGCAGCTTCGGTGCTTGATCCTTATTATGTAGACATGCTTAAAGAAGGAGCTATCATAACCAAGCACTTCTTGCTTGATGACTTAACCGTGCTTCCATTCCTTGGTGATATTATCCCACTGTCTGCACCTTATCCGAGAACCCAAGCCATCAGCATCGGCGATATCGTGATGAACATAGGCATTTTTATGTATATTGTACATTTGATGAGTAATGGCCACAGGAAAGCCTCTAAATCTAGTGATGAACAATTAGAAACTTCTGACCATGTAGAACCACAAAAAGTTTAAATACATCAAATGCCTTGAAAGGGGGGGAAATACATGAAAAGAACAGAAAAAGTTAAATATTCCCGTATTGTTTTCAACGCTGTAATCGTAGCGTCCGTTCTCGTAGCACTGACCTCTGGTTTCAAATTCGTTTAATTGTGATATAAAAGAACTGGCTATTCATAGCCAGTTCTTTTATATATCCTCGTTGTTTTGTGCTGTATTATACCTTAAAATGTGGAGATACCATCATTGTTAGCCAAGGAGAAAATAATTTATGTCCATGTTGAAACGGGCTCGTACCATGAAGTTAAATGCACGCCATTGGTACTTCTTAATCGTATCTATCATTGGAATCACCGTCTTTATCTTTATCAATCAGGCGGACTTCCTAAACTATTCCCTAAATAATTGGATTTGGTTATATGCTCTCGTCGGCGCCACATTAATTTTAGATCACTTTACCTTTCGCCTTCCTCCACAAGGAAATGGACAATCTATGGACTCATCGGTCTATTTAGCTTGTGTCTTCATCTATGGTGCCCCGTTTGCTTTATCCGTCTGTCTGTTGACTTTAATCATCCTATCACTTTATAACCGTAAAACTCCATTTTGGAAAAACCTTGTCAACTTTTCTATATACGTCTTGATGATTACCGGCTCTTCAATCGTATTCTCTGCATCAGGAGGAGAAATCGGGCCTATCCAAAACGAAAACATCATTTCATATGTGATAGCTCTGTCTGTTTATTTTTCAATAAACGTGTTATTGATTGGTTTCTACTACGTTATTCTGATGAAAAGTACGCTATTTGAAGCTTTGAAAGAATTTTTCAAGGATATTATCGTTGTATATCTTAGTACCCTTATCCTTTCTCTTGCCTTGTCTATCCTCATTTCCAGCAATGGCGTATTTGGCTTAGCACTGTTCATTGCGCTTAGTACAATGCTCTCCTATTCGTTTAAGCAGCTGTTCACGATGTACAACGAAATTCAGGAAAAAGCGATCAAGGATCAGCGTACCGGGTTATTCAACCACAGTTATTTCGAGAACTTATTGGATACAGAAATTAAAAAATCGAAGGCAGCGGAAACCTCGCTGTCCCTAGCGATGATTGACATAGACGATTTCAAGAAATACAACGATCAGTTCGGTCACCTGAAAGGAGACATGCTGCTCGCATTTCTGGGCAATTTTCTGAAAACTGAATGTGATCCTGCAGAGGTTATCGCCTCTCGTTTTGGGGGTGAGGAATTTACAATCCTGATGCCGGGTTATGATGAGAATGAAGCTCGCCATTTTATAAACCGCCTCCGTAAAAAGCTGAATGATACTTATTTTGAAGGGGTCGAAATTTTTCCTGCCGGTTGTCTCTCCTTCTCAGCGGGAATTGCCAACTACCGGGATGACATCCATGATAAAGCACAGATGGTCGACCTCGCGGACCAGGCACTTTATTACGCCAAGAAGCAGGGAAAGAACAACGTACATGTATACGGCAGCGGCTCAGTCCAGGAATATGAAATTGATTTTGCAGAAGATGTACGCGATATTGAGCAGCAGTTGAAGTTGTTTCTTTATAAAGATGTGGACACCTTCAAGCATTCCAAGCGCGTCTTCCGGTACGCCGTTGATATGAGCGAAGTACTCGGTCTGGAATGCACAGAAAGACGTACTTTTGTGCTCGGTGCACTCATTCATGACATTGGAAAGCTGGAAATTCCTTGGGGAATATTAAATAAGAAGGATAAGCTCACTCCTGGCGAATGGGAAACGGTAAAACGCCACGTCAGCTGGGGAAAACGGATTGCCGAAACGAATGAAAGACTTAAAGAGCTGGTACCGTATATCGAGCTTCATCACGAACGGTATGACGGGGGTGGATATCCGCACGGATTCAAGGGCAGCCAAATTCCAAGATTGTGCCGTATGCTCACGATTATTGATTCTTTTGATGCGATGACAACGGAACGGCCTTACCAAAAAACCAAAACCTACGAAGAAGGCATTGCCGAGTTGAGAAGATGTGCCGGAAGCCAGTTCGATCCTGAGCTGGTTGAGCTGTTTATTGGCTACATGCAGCAGCGTATGCTGGAGCAACAACAGCCTGCCGCTGGATTCGAGACATGAATCTTTCTCCACTGATCTCCTCCCTACGTTTGATACGTACCAAAAACAGGTATAAAGAGAGTATCCGCTGTAAGGCTCCGGTTACAACGGAGTCTTTTTATTTGATTCGGTTTTATTTAAAATAGATAATGAGATATTAGATTAAAACACATAGAGTGGAGTGGACAATTTGTTTTCCATCTGGTCCTTGAGTCGTATGAATCGAAAACTGCTGCTCGCGATAATTGCCGGGGTATTCCTCATGTCGTGTCTGTTAATCATTGCCGGCGGCAAGAACGGGCCGCAGGGCGCCATTATCGAAATGGAGCAAAAATATATAACGAGTGCGGAAATGATCGGCCATCCTGATGATGTGGACGGTTCATCTGTCGTTATGCCGGGTGTACCGCTTATGATTGCCGGACTGACAAAGCTGTTTGGGAATGAAGGACATGCTTTCACGGCATACCGCCTCATCCAATCGCTTTTCCACGCCCTCTCCGTCTATCTGGTGTTCGTTCTGTCCAGATATATGTTTAATACATCAACAGCACTATTAGCATGTCTCATATATGCTCTTTATTGGCCAGCCTATGGCATTGTTCGCCTCATACTACCGGATACGACAATGCAGATGCTTATGTTGATGCTCGTGTGCGCCGTGATCGGAGCGCTCGAGTTCAAGCAGGCAGGCTGGTATACTGCCGCAGGTGTGCTTACAGCCCTCGTGGCCTACTTCAACCTGCAAGCTCTGCTATATCCGATTGTCTTTGTCATCCTCTGGTGGAAATACCACAGTCCGTGGCGAGTCATCATCAGCGGAACTCTGCTGATAACAATCGGATATCTTCTGGTCATGTCGCCTTGGTGGCTCAGCATACCGATCTTTGAGAAGCTAATGTACCTTCCAGGCCCATGGAATATCGCACCGCTCTGGCTGGATGCCCGCTTCATCGAAGGAAATCCATTGGTCCACTTGTACCGTAGTATATTCGGAGGACTCTCTACGAAATATGCCGGACGTTTTGGTAATGAAGAAGCCCGGAGGGTCGTTCAATCTGCTTTGGATTTTGTGCGTCTGATTTTGCTGTATGCTGGCGTCGTTGGCCTTGTCTGGTCCGTCTGGAAATACCGGTTAAAGAGACAGCTTCCTGCACTGCTAACTCTTCTGTATTTCATAGCGGCTGACTGGCTCGTCCCCAGCCTGGATGGAACGGGCTTTCCATACGGGGTTTTTCTTCTTCTATACACTGCATTTCTAACAAATAAGGCCGTTATATACGCCCATAAATCCAGTCTCCACAGAGGGGCGTCCCGCCAGCGGAAATATGTAAGGTAAAAATATATTTCACAAAGACAACGTGCTACAATGAAATCACATCATATTGCATTTATTACATATAGGAGGGATTTCATCCAATGTCAATTATGCCATTAAGCCGCCGGAACATACCGGCTAGCCGACTTGTGCTGGGATGTATGGGACTCGGCGGAGGTTGGGATGATAGTCCGATTACCGAAGAACATGTCCGCCAAGCTCACGATGCGGTAGATGCCGCCCTGGCGATTGGAATCAATATGTTTGATCACGCGGATATCTACACCCGGGGCAAGGCTGAGAGTGTCTTCGGACAAGTTCTAAAAGAACGTCCAGACCTTCGGGAGCAGATCATTATCCAATCCAAGTGTGGGATACGGTTTGCAGAGCCTAACGGAATACCCGGTCGATATGACTTTTCCAGAGAACATATTTTGTCCAGCGTAGACGGATCGCTTCAGCGGTTGGGTGTAGAATATCTGGATATTCTGTTGCTGCACCGTCCGGATCCATTGATGGACCCCGAAGAAGTGGCTGCTGCGCTAGAAACGCTGAAGGCATCAGGCAAAGTTCGGAATTTCGGAGTGTCCAACATGACAGCCGGACAGATTGCTCTGCTTCAGGCTTATACCAATGAGCCGTTTATCGTGAACCAGCTGCAGATGAGCCTGCAGCATATCGGATGGCTCGATGCTGGCGTTCATGTGAACCGCGATGACGCCAAAGAGAACATGTTCCCTGAGGGAACGCTTGAGTACTGCCAGATGAACCGGATTCAAATCCAGGCTTGGAGTCCGCTTGCCCAGGGCGTGTACACGGGCCGTCCGGTTCAGGACTTGCCGGAATCCATTCAGGAGACAGCTGCGTTGGTGAAGCGATTAGCCAATGAGAAAGAGACAACTGCTGAAGCCATCTTGCTTGCCTGGCTCATGAAACATCCAGCAGGAATTCAGCCGGTCATCGGTACCAAGAATCCGGATCGTATCCGTGCTTGCAGCGGTGCCGAGCTTGTGGAGCTCACCCGTGAAGAATGGTATTCGCTGTATGTCAGCTCCCGTGGAGTCGCACTACCTTAAATTCTCACCGCGCGAAGCTCTCAGTACACGAGTACGGCTCGTATGACATCGGTCGACCACATGCGTTTTCTGCACTTCAGTCCGGTCGAATATAGCACAGAAAAGAGAACTTCCATAAAGATGGAGGTTCTCTTGTTTTTTAATAATGGCGTTAATATCGATCCGATTTATCACGTAATATTTTTGACATTTAACATTCTAATCGCATTAAGTATAGCTAGGACGGATACACCAACGTCTGCGAATACGGCTGACCACATGCTTGCGATCCCAAATGCGCCTAGAATAAGAACAGCAAATTTTACGGTTAAAGCAAAAATGATATTTTGTTTGACGATTCTTAATGTTTTGCGTGATATTTTTACGACTGTGGCGATTTTTGAAGGCTCATCCGTCATGATGACAACATCTGCCGCTTCAATTGCGGCATCAGAACCTAGACCACCCATGGCAATACCGATATCAGCTCTTGCTAGCACAGGGGCATCGTTAATACCGTCACCGACAAAGGCAAGTGTGCCTTTTGCTGATTTTTCACTGAGCAATTGTTCCAATTTATCAACTTTGTCACCCGGAAGTAGTTCTGTATATGCTGCATCCAATCCAAGCTGATTCGCTACTTTAAGACCTACCGCTTTACTATCACCTGTCAGCATTACTGTTTTTCGAACTTTATTTGCTTTCAAATCTCTGATGGCTTGCTGTGAATCTTCTTTGATCTCATCGGAAATTGTAATATATCCTGCATAGGCTCCATTTACAGCGACATGAACTACAGTTCCTATAATATCACCTTTATAGTACTGTATGTTTTCTCGTTGCATCAGCTTAGCATTACCCGCCATAACGGGTCGACCATCAAAAAATGCCTTAACACCATGTCCTGAAATTTCCTCGGCATCGGCTAATCTTGAGTTATCAATCGGTCGTCCGTAAGCTTGCTTAAGCGACATTGAAATAGGGTGATTGGAGTAGCTTTCGGCATAAGCAGTAATTTCCAACAATTCGTCTTTTGACATTCCATTAGGTTGAATATCGGTTACGTTGAATGTTCCTTTAGTTAAGGTACCTGTTTTGTCAAATACAATAATTTCGGTATCAGCTAATGCTTGCAGATAATTCCCGCCCTTAACTAACACACCAACTTTTGAGGCACCACCGATACCTCCGAAGAAGCTTAATGGAACGGAAATAACTAATGCACATGGACAGGAAATAACTAAGAATACTAATGCTCTGTATACCCAGTCACTAAATGTAGCTCCGCTAATAACGAGTGGTGGAATAACGGCGAGCAGTGCTGCAACTATGACTACAATCGGAGTGTAGTATTTAGCAAATTTAGTAATAAAGTTTTCAGTGGTTGCTTTTTCGTTGCTGGCATTTTCCACCAAATCAAGAATTTTGGCAACCGTAGATTCTCCGTATTCTTTAGTCACTTCTATCGTTAATACACCGTTTAAATTAATAAAACCACTTAAAATATCATTGTCTATGGATACCTCACGTGGTACAGATTCGCCTGTTAAAGCAGATGTGTCTACCATCGAAACACCGTCAATGATTTTACCATCGAGTGGAACTTTCTCACCGGCTTTTACTACAATAATATCGCCTATGACCACTTCTTCTGGGTCGACTTTTACCAGTTTTCCGTTTCGTTGTACATTGGCATAATCAGGACGAATATCCATTAACCCAGCGATCGATTTACGTGATTTATCAACAGCGTATGATTGGAACAATTCACCTACTTGGTAGAACAACATGACTGCAACGCCTTCAGGATATTCTCCAATAATAAATGCACCAATTGTTGCAATACTCATTAAGAAGTTTTCATCAAATACTTTCCCGCGCAAAATATTCTTAAGAGCTTTCAGTACAACATCACCACCTGCGATCAGGTAGATGACGAGGTACACCCAAAGTTTCCACGAATCATTAATAGGAATTATCATTGTAGCAAAAAATAAAATTAAGGCTGTAATGGTACGGATTAACCGTTTTTTCTCTCTCATAATTTAACCTCCACTCCATCTACTTGCATAATATCAGTGGCCGTGGTTAAACCCACAGCCACTGATATTACTGCTTATGACTAAGCTTTTATTACAACACCTGGTTCGATTTTTCTGATCGTAGCTTTAGCTTGTTCCACAACACTATCAAATTTGTCGTCAGCTGCTTCAAGCACTAGCTTACTGCTCATGAAGTTTACGCTTGCTTTGCTAACATCATCGATTTTTGCGACCGCTCTTTCCAACTTAGCAGCACAGTTTGCGCAATCCAGCCCATCTAATTTAAAAGCTTTTTTCATAATAATTACCTCCAAATTACATTATATTTATATATGAGAAACTGTTCATATACTAATATATTGTAAAGTCTCGTTTTATGCAAGTGTAAAATTAACATAGTTAGAACTTGACGTCATATACCATAGATGGGTATAGTTTATTTTTCGTAAAAAAGAAGACTTCGGATTATTTCCGAAGCCCCTGTTAAAGGATTCTCTTACCACCTTTAGCCTCCCGCTCCTCTCTCGCTTTCCGGTCCCTTTCGAGCGCTTCTTCTACCCAATCCCTCGGGGATCGCGAAGGGATTTTGCTATTGATGTGCAACAGTAAAAATATAATAATAATCTGCAAAATAATAATAATCGCGACTATATCCTGTTCCTCCCTTCTCTCCTGAGTTTTTACTTTCTTATCTCTTAAATAAGAACACTTCTTTTCATACTGAGGTTTGGTTACAAAGGGAGGCAGCCCCGCGGGAGTGTATTTCCTTTGCCACGGCGCCAGTAATCCGGTAAACTGGGTAGGCACTATTATTTCAATTGCGATTGGTGAGTTATATGACATCCATACCTTTTTATAAACGCCCTTTCGGAAGTGACCGCAAGGATCTCCCGTTCGCCGAGCTCGCTTCTTCCAGAAGTAGCCGGGAGCTGGTGGGCGATCAAGCCGCAGATGCGGCTTTTTTCCGCAGTTTGGAGTCGCAGGGGTTATATCTGAACCGGGCTCAAATCGAGGCCGTTAGGCACACAGACGGCCCCCTTCTGACCTTGGCGGGGGCAGGGTCCGGTAAAACGTCCGTCCTCGTTAGCCGTGCAGGATACTTGATGGCCGTCGGCAAAGCCGATCCCGCCTCCATCCTGCTTGTTACGTTTTCTTCAAAGGCAGCAGCGGAGATGAAAGAGCGGATTATGAGTCTCCCAGACCTCCACCCTAAGGAAAGTGCGAAGGTGACTGCCAGGACGTTTCACTCCTTTTTCCTATACTTGCTACGGACGCGCGGATTCCGGCAGGAAATTCTGAGCAATTCAAGACATCAGCAGTTCATTATAAAGCGAATCCTGAGGGAGATGGGGCTTCAGGACGGCTACGAAGCGGAGACGCTGCTGTCGCTATGGTCCGCCTACCGCATGAATATGACCGGTCTGGATGAGCTTCCGGTTCGCACGCCGGCAGAAATTGAACAGAGACAGATTTTTGCCCGTTATGAAGCGTGGAAGGAAGAGAACGGCCAGATGGATTTTGACGATATTCTCGTGCTGTCCTACCGCCTGCTGACTTCGGACGACAGACTGCTCTCGTCTCTGCAGCGG
The DNA here is from genome assembly GCF_900177425.1 of Paenibacillus uliginis N3/975. Lineage (NCBI taxonomy): Bacteria > Bacillati > Bacillota > Bacilli > Caryophanales > Paenibacillaceae > Paenibacillus > Paenibacillus uliginis. Next base: position 5,725,730 of record NZ_LT840184.1, read on the forward strand.
CGCTACCGCTATGTCATGGTGGACGAGTTCCAGGATACCGGACTTCTTCCTTATGAGCTGCTGAAAATGATCGTGCGTCCTCACGCCAACCTGATGGTTGTCGGAGATGACGACCAGACAATCTACAGCTTTAATGGAGCGCGAAATGAGTTTATTTTGGAGTTCGATCAGACGTTTCCTGGCGCCAAAGTCGTGACGCTCGACGTCAATTATCGTTCCCTCTCCAGCATCGTCGGACTGGGCAACGAGATCATACGCGAGAACAAACGGCGGCGCATCAAAAAACTTCAGTCCACCCGCAAGAGCGGAAACGTTCCGCTGTATCTGCGGCCCGGTGATCCTGATGAGGAGGCCGAGCTGCTGCTGAAGCATATCTCCGGAGAAGTAAGCGAGGGCAAGAAGAGTTACAGCGATTATGCAATTCTTTACCGTACGTCCAACAATAGCAGGGCTGTGTTCGAGCAGCTTGTTATGAAGGAAATTCCGTTTATTCACTATGAGCAAGGAGACCTGTTCTACGAACAGTGGATGGTCAAACCGGTTATGGACCACCTTCGTCTTTCACTCGACCGCCGGGACTTCAAGGCGATGGAAGGCATGCTGAATACGCTGTACATTAACCGGGACAAAGGCATTGCCTTTATCCGTGAAAAAGACGCCCCGCGGCCCAAGAAAGGACCTCTTTCCCACCTGCTCTCCTATCCCGGACTTAAAGATTTTCAGATCGAGCAAATCCGGGAACGGTCTAAAATGATTAAATCACTGAAAGCCCTGGAACCGGAAGATGCCGTCCGCGAAATCCGGCTGCGTTTCTACGACAAATACTTAGAAGCTGATAACACACAAGATCTGACGATGCACAAGGAGTTCATTCAAGAAGGGCTCGACGAACTAGAGGCTTCGGCTAAACGGTTTAAGGATCTGGCGTCCTTTATTGGCTTCGTGGACCGTCTGATTGAAGTCCACCGGGAAATGGCTGCACGGAAAAAGGATGACTCCACCGATGCCGTGAAACTGATGACGATTCATAAAGCGAAAGGACTGGAATTCCCGTCGGTCTGCCTGATCGGAGCTTCCGAGGGCATTCTGCCGCATACGTCTTCTCTCGAGGCCGAGCATATGGACGATAACCATCCGCTTACCTCCAGGCAGGAAAAAGGGGCCGATGCGCTGGAAGAGGAACGGAGATTGGCATACGTCGCCGTCACCCGCGCCAGAGACGAGCTGATCATCAGCTCTCCGGCTTACTACCGTGGCCGGAAGGTGGAGGTGTCCCGCTTCCTTCAGAGCGTGTTCCAGTCCTCAAGCCAAGGCCCGAATGAGAAGAAACACAAAGATGGAACCCTTGACTCCCGTAAAGATTGGAGACGAACGAACAGAGAAAGCTCTGCTCGCAGTACTGGCTCGCGCAGTTCCACTGGAACAGCCGCTGGGCCTGGTTCATCCCGCAGATCTGGCGACCGTTCAGCCCGTTCAGCGAATGAGCGTCTTCGTGTAACGGTTCAATCCGGCCCCTCTGGCAATAAGGAAGCACAGGTATCAGCCGTCCGTACCGAGTCCGTGCGCGCATGGCTCTGCACCGGCACAGGCTGTAAGGGCTGGCAGCGCTTGGAATCCGGCAAATCCGGAACGAAGAATGGTAAGAAATGTCCGTTATGTGGATCTCCTATGAAAACGGGGATGAAAGAGGCCGCTGTTCCTGCAGGTAGGCGGTAAGATGTTAAGACGGTAAGTTGATTACGTCTCTTGTTATGATGAGCCTCAAGCGATTATATTCATTTCTGAAAATCCCAAAAAGAAGCGGTCCTCAAATCTGAGAACCGCTTCTTCTTATATATCCGGTTTTAATCCCAATCCGAAACTCTTCAGTCCGGAATCTTCGCTCTCTTCCATCATCCCCAGCCTAGGCTCCTGTCAGCTTCCAGCATTCTGCTAATATAGGCCTCTAACTCCCGAATACGCTGCTCTAGCTCACTGATTTTTGCGTTGGCTCCTTGTACGAAACGTTCCATCTTCATGCGGAGCTCTTCTGCAGATTTCCCTTTCCATTCCTGTAGGCGGGCAGAGATGCCTTTTACCGTTGCGACCTGCTGCAGCAATCGTTGCCGAAGCTGTTCACACTGCTGGATGGCCCTTCTTAAATCTTCAACCTGTACCGAAATTCGACTCATTAGCGCTCAACTCCCGCCTGCTCGTTTATGATCACGACTCATCGGCCAGTATGAAATCCTGTGCCTTCCGGTCGATATAGTCCGCAATTTCCAGCATGGCCGCTTCGTACCACTGCTGAATACCGTGTAGACTTACACTTGTATTCTCAGCAATAGGCGTCAAGGAACGACTCTCACTGGTACGGATGTTGTTTTCAATAAATTGAACCGCACTGCGGCTGTCACTGGAAAAACCTTCGGCACTCTGACGCATCTGTTTCGCAGCCTCAAGCAATTCGGCTGGTGTCAGCTGAATCAAACCGTGTGCCCCGCCGCTTCCAGGCAATCCGCTAGCCAACATCGCTTTCAGACTATTACCCCCGAAGTTTATCAGACTCGCCAAAGCGGCCATTGTTGCAGCATACGCCGCTCCACGCGGAGATCCATCCAATGTCTCTCCACTCAGCCGGTCGACGAGCGGCCCTCTCAGATTTCCATTCTCATCAAACTTATACTGGGAGGGGGAATGGTAATTGGTTTCACCGTTTAAGACGGAGTCGTAAAAACGCCGAAGATCGCCGATATAATATTTTCCGGTATCAATCTCCAGATTGTAATAAGGCATGACCACTCCCAAAAGACCCGTTCCGTGCAGCGGAATCGGAACGTTCAAAATCTGATCGTATTTTGCATTGGCCGTATCAAAGTCGCTTCCCAGATAATAAGTCGATCCGATGTGCCGGTCATATTCTTCCAGACCACCGGCACCAACAGAATCACTGGGATGAACATAGTTAATAATTTGATTGTCAAAATCTCCATTCTCCACCTTGGCCACAAGCTCATCCGACAGCGAATTCAGTGTACTCGGCGCACTGTAGGTTACCGCCGGCAGATCCTGCCGCGCCGCAACATACTGTGCCAGACCTCCGCCCAAGGAATGTCCGGTTAAAGAGATATCCGAATTGGGATAAGCTTTTTTGACCGCATCATACAGCTCTTCTGCTTGATGAAATTGGTTGTTCTCGTATTGAATTTTATCGCTGACCAACTTGACAGGCCCGTCATTCCACAGCGTTTTCCAAGGATGATCCAGACTATTCTCCAAGTCCTTCGGCCGGCCGCCAACAACATCCACGGCATCCGTATAAATATCCTTCACTTTCGCTACATTCATGCCGCCTGCTTCTGTTCCACGGTAAGCAATAATCACCTGATCTGTCGTATCATTGCGCAGCACCATAGCATCAAAGCCGGAAAAGCGGTGCAGATCGGCACCGTCAGGCTCTACCACACTCCATCCTTCCAGACCGTCTTCGGTAAGCTTTCCGGGAGGTACCTCATTGTAAGCGATCTGGGAGGCTTTGTTGTATATTTTATCCGAGATATAATTGTCGCCCATAATTCCACCCTTTTTACCATAGTAAGGAATCGTTATTATCAATTATAATATGAATGGTAATCATTAGGATATGATAAGGAGAAAAAATGAGAAAAAGGTCTTTGTTTACATATCTGCTGCTAATCGGAATGATCCTGCTCATTTTAGGAGGTTGTAATCGAATGACAGATGAGGAAAAAGAGACGCTGCGCTTAACGCAGGAAGCTGCCGAAGCGTATTTTCATGAGAAATACGGGGTTGAAGTGGAGTTTACGAAGCATAAAATATCACCGCCTGACCTTGCTCACACCGTTGGCTTTAACGGGCATATCAAAGATAATGAAGAAGAAAAGGTCTTTATCCTTGTTAATTATGACGACTACACGATTGAAGCAGCAAGTGTGCCGGAAGACTTACCCTCCAAAAAATAGGCCGGATTTCGCATCCTTTGTCTGAGTCCTGAGCCCCGCCTTCAAGCCAGCTATGCCTATGTCGTTTGACGCAGGCGGCTGGTTTTTTGGTATGAACGGCTAATATGGGGCCAAGGATCCCGACGGCAACCGGATCGAATTCATGCAGCTTCATCCCGATTCACCCCAGATGAATAGTTAATACGCTTTTCAATTCCATATCTCCCCTCATTTCTCTTGCTATTACCGGTCCGTTGAGGCTAAAATAGAACCACTGTTTATACAAAAATATACATAGAAAAGGAGCTCCTATTTCATGAATGCTCAAAAAAGCAACATCAAGCTCGTGGTAGCCGGACTGCTCCTCGGCATTCTCATGTCGGCAATGGATAACACCATTGTTGCTACGGCCATGTACACCATCGTAAAAGACCTCGGCGGTTTCGATCAGATTGTGTGGGTAACCTCGGCGTATATGGTTGCTGTCATGGCAGGCACACCGATCTTCGGCAAGCTTTCAGATATGTATGGCCGCAAACGGTTTTACATATTCGGTCTGGTCGTCTTTCTGGCAGGATCCGTGTTATGCGGTATGGCGGACAACATGCTGCAGCTCATTATTTTCCGGGCTATTCAGGGTATCGGTGGCGGCGCCCTTATGCCAATTGCGTTTACCATCGTATTCGATTTATTTCCACCGGAGAAACGGGGCAAAATGACCGGCCTTCTCGGGGCGGTATTCGGCACTTCCAGCATTATGGGTCCGCTGCTCGGCGCGTTTATTACGGACAATATCGGCTGGGAATGGGTTTTCTACGTCAATCTGCCGATTGGGATTGTTTCCTTTATATTCATCCTTACCGCTTATAAAGAGACGCTGTCTCATGTGAAACAAAAAATCGACTGGATCGGTGCGGCCACCCTTGTCGGTGCCGTCATTTGTCTCATGTTCGGCCTGGAGCTCGGCGGGCAAACTTATGCATGGGATTCGCCACAGATTATTACTCTCTTCGCTGGATTCCTGGTCCTGCTCTTCATTTTCCTCATTACCGAGTCCAAGGTGGAGGAGCCGATTATTTCATTTAAAATGTTCCAAAAACGACTCTTCGCATCCAGTAACGCCGTAGCGTTATGTTATGGTGCAGCTTTCATCGTCGCTACCGTATATATCCCGATTTTTGTGTCTGGTGTTTACGGGGGCACAGCGACGAACTCTGGCCTGATTCTCATGCCAATGATGGTCGGGAGTGTATTCGGGAGCCAGATTGGCGGGATACTGACAACCAAAACGTCCTTCCGCAATATTATGATTGTCTCTTCCGTCTGCTTCATTGCCGGTATTTTCAGCTTAAGCACACTTTCGCCGGAGACGTCCAGAACGATGCTTACCCTATTCATGATTCTCACGGGAGTCGGAGTCGGTTTCTCTTTCTCGGTACTCAGCATGGCTTCCATTCATAATTTCGATGTCCGCCAAAGAGGCGCGGCAACGTCGACGAATTCCTTCCTTCGCTCTCTTGGGATGACCGTCGGTATTACGATTTTCGGTATCATTCAGCGCAACGTGTTCACCGATAAGCTAGCAGCCGGAATGACAGGCGGAAATGCACCGGCAGGTGTTTCGTTCGATACAGACGCCGCTCTTTCATCCGATGTCTTGGACAAAATGCCTCCTGCTGTACGTGAGCATGCCATTTCGTCACTAGCTGACTCCATCTCCCAATCATTTATGTGGGCTCTCGTGCCGGCAGTACTGGCCTTTGTCTTTGTACTCATGATGGGCAATGAACGGGTTGTCGTGAAACCGAAGACTCTGGAGCAAGCCGGTGGACAGTAAGAAGTTACGTTATACAAAAAAAGGCAAGATCCTTCAGCAGAGTGCTGGGATCTTGCCTTTTTAAATAGAGTTAAAACGATCTAGAACAGGAACTCATCCGGGTTCGGGCCAAAGCGCTTGTTCTCGTTCAGACCGTCAATCGCTGACATCTCCTCAGCTGACAGCTCGAAATCGAAAATATCGGCATTTTCACGGATACGGTGCTCCTTCACGGACTTCGGAATTACGATGATACCATTCTGGAGATCCCAGCGGAGCACAACTTGCGCTGCCGATTTGCCGTATTTCTCAGCGATTTTAGCAATAACCGGTTGATCCAGATGGCCTTGCATCAACGGGCTCCATGCTTCCAGAACAATGTTGTTCTCACGCGCGTATTGAAGCAGTTCCTTCTGGTTGTTCAGAGGATGCAATTCCACCTGGTTAACGGTTGGTACCACACCGGAATCTTCAATAATGTCACGCAGGTGGTGAATGTGGAAGTTGCTGACACCGATGGAGCGCACGAGACCTTCTTTTTGTAGATGAATCAGTGCCTTCCACGTTTCTTTATATTTATCTTTACCAGGCCAGTGAACGAGGTACAGATCGAGCATGTCGAGTCCAAGCTTCTTGCGGCTTGTTTCAAACGCCTTAAGCGTTGATTCATAGCCTTGGTCTTCATTCCATACTTTCGTTGTAATAAACAACTCTTCACGGGGCACGCCGCACTCGCTGATGGCTTGTCCCACGCCTTCCTCATTGCCATATATCGCCGCTGTATCGATGCTGCGGTAGCCGGCTGCAATGGCCGATTTTACGGATTGAATGACTTCTTCGCCTTCTTGGGTCTTGTATACGCCGAGGCCCAGCCAAGGCATTCTGATGCCGTCATGCAGCGTAGGCCCATCGGTAAAAGCTTGATTTGCCGGATTTGTCATACGAATCCCTCCTGAACTTATGTAAACTGCTTACGGTTTTTTAGGCCGTAGTTATAGTATAGCAATTCCTTGGAAGAGGCTCAATGTTAGTCAGACCTTCAGATTGACGGCAATATAACAGCGTGTTATTATTATCTTAATTTAGAGATATTTAATATGGAAATAATAAATCCCAGTTGCCAAGCAAACACTTTATAAATAATGGATATGGAGGATTAGCCAATGAATGGATTAAAAGGAATACACCATGTAACAGCAATCACCAGCAGTGCGGAGAAAAACTATGAATTTTTCACCTATGTTCTCGGCATGAGGCTGGTCAAGAAGACCGTAAACCAGGATGATATACAGACGTATCATTTATTCTTCGCTGATGATAAGGGTAGTGCAGGTACAGATATGACGTTTTTTGACTTCCCGGGCATTCCGAAGGGGATGCATGGTACCGATGAGATATCCAAGACTTCGTTCCGTGTGCCAAGTGATGCCGCATTGGATTATTGGGTGAAGCGATTTGACCGACTGAATGTTAAGCACCATGGGATTAAAGAGCTATTTGGGAAAAAGACGCTGTCCTTCGTTGATTTCGATGACCAGCATTACCAGCTCATCTCGGATGAACACAATGAAGGTGTAGCGTCCGGTACGCCATGGCAGAATGGGCCGGTGCCTTTAGAGTATGCGATTACGGGATTAGGCCCAGTCTTCGTACGGGTGTCCAATTTTGAGAACTTCAAAGAAATCATGGAGAAAGTGCTGTTGTTTAACGAGATCGACAAAGCGGGCTCCCTCCATCTGTTCGAGGTAGGTGAAGGGGGCAACGGGGCGCAGGTCATCGTTGAATATAATGCTGTTCTTCCTAGGGCACGGCAGGGCTTTGGTACGGTTCACCATGCAGCCTTCCGCGTGGAAGACCGATCTGTACTGAAGGAGTGGATTAATCGTCTGGACAGCTTCCAGCTTCATAACTCAGGATATGTAGACCGCTATTTCTTCGAATCATTGTATGCAAGAGTTGCGCCGCAAATATTGTTTGAGTTCGCTACCGATGGACCAGGATTTATGGGGGATGAACCCTATGAAACGCTTGGCGAGAAATTATCCCTGCCGCCATTCCTGGAACCGCAGCGGGAGGAGATTGAGAGTATGGTGCGTCCGATTGATACGGTGCGCAGTAAGAAAACATTAGTGAAGGAATAAACAGCACATTCTGGACAAACCAAGCAGGCCAATCTGAAGTGCCCCCTGTCAAGTAGACAGTGTAAAAAACAAAAATGGTTAGATTATTCCCCTCAGTTCAAGTTAACAGAGCTGAGGGTTTATTTTCTTTTCTCATCGTTAAGCAGCTCGTCGATACTCGTTGGGAGACAAGCCATTTAATCGCTCTGTATAGCGGTAATTGTTGTAGTAGCGGATATAATTTCTCACGTCTTCGAGGACGTCATCATAGGTTTCGTGTTTCGTCAGATAAAAGCTTTCTGCCTTCAATGTACCCCAAAATCGTTCAATGGGTTGGTTATCCAGGCATCGGCTCACACGAGACATACTTTTAGTAAAACCGTACTTAACCTGAAGTCGACTGTACTCATGTGAGGTATATTGGAAGCCTCTATCGCTATGGAGAAGTGGAGTCACCCCCGGGTTCCTCCCGTAAGCTTTCTTCACCGTATCCATAACGAGTTTATTATTGTTGGAGTGGCTTAGAACCCATGAAACGATGGAGTTATCGTATACATCAACGATAGCGCTCAGATAGGCTTTACGACCATTCCCATACTTCAATTCTGTTACGTCTGTGCACCACTTCATATTAGGAGCATCTGCTTGAAATTCACGATTCATTACATTTTCAGCTACATGGATTTCAGAGGCTCTCACGTAGTTCGGTCGTTTCTTGCGAATCACCGATTTCAATCCAAGAGCACGCATAATTCGATAATAACGCTTTTTGTTGTAATTCCTTTTGAGTTTACGGTTTAATTGTGTGCGGATTTGACGATAGCCAAGAACCCCCTTTCGCTTGTCATAGCGAAGTTTCACTTCCTTAGCGAGCGAAAGAATTTCAAGTTCCCGGGTGGATGGCTTCCATTTCAGCCATTTATAATAGGCAGATCGAGCGATTCCGGCTATCTCACACAGCTTCGTGATGGCATAACCTTTCTCAGCGTGCAGTTCTTGGATAGCTTGGTACAAGTCCACATGCCGGACTAACGTTAGCGTGAATTTCGTCGCTTGATCTCTGCCAACTTTTTTGCGAGGGCGTTCTCCATTTCTAAATATTCGTTCCGTGCTTCCAGTTCTTTGATCCGAAGCTTGAGTCGTTCATGGTCATCTAGCTCTTCTACAGGCTTTTTGCGACCACGATTGTCCTTGAGAGACTCCTCGCCGCCAGATTTATATTTTTGCACCCATGAGTAGACCTGGGTATAAGAAACATTATATTTTTCCATGGATTTCTGATAATCCAAATCATTGGCGATCGTATACTGCGCGATTTCAATGCGTTCTTCGAAAGTGGTTTTACGTCCTTTATTCATATGAGATAGTCCTTTTCCTTTACGAGTAGGTTTTATTTCTTCCCTACAAGTATACTTGGAAATCCATCCCGTCAAAACACTTTTACTCGAAATATGATACTTCTTTGTCGCCTCTCGTATAGAATGATTTCCGGATAAAACATCCCTGATGGCAGCAAGCTTCAGTTCCTTTGAGTATGCTTTACATCCTCTGGATTTCTTTAATCCTTCATAACCATCTGCTCTATATTTCCTTATCCAATCTTTAACCGTGTTTTTATCTACCCCCAACTGCTTGGCTTCATAACTAGGGGTCGTCTCATGCTGAAGGCATCGCTTTACGATACGTAACTTTACATCAAAAGAAATTGGATTCCTTTTGGACATCATAAAAAACTCCCATCATTAGTAGAGTAGAATTTTGTTTTTTTCTACTGTCTACTATGATGGGAGCATATCAATCCCCTCGGATGGCCTGCTTTTGTTTTTTCTCGAGAAGCTAAGTAGAGGCTACTGTTTCAGATACGACGCGTGATTTCCGCTTCGCAGGAGGAACTTTGCCAAATATGACCCAAGACATCGGCAGCCAGCGCACGGTCAAAGATACGACAATCCAGGACGCTGCAAGGGCAAGCACGAATCCTCCCAAGTACCACAGATGAATGAGAGGTGAGAAGCCTGTCTCCGGCGGGAATCTCCGGTAGATAAACAAAAAATACGGATGAATGAGATAAATACCGAACGACACCTCTCCAAGCCTTGTCATAAATCTCGTTAGCCACGGCCATGCATGCCGGAGCAATATATGAGATAACTGAATGGCCACAAGTCCTGCCGTAATCGTCTGTATATTCCAGAGAAAGTGGTACAACAGAGAATCATACTTCGCACCATACAAGCGGGAAGTATGATAAATGTAAACATGTCCAAGAGATGCCGACAGCCATATCGCCCACAACACAATCCAACCAGTGAGGCGGGATGCCGTCACATTTTCCTTTTGGATCTGGAACCATACCTTCAACTTCGGATAATAGATTCCTAGAACTGCCCCAAGCATAAAGTAAGACATGTAGTGCAATGCCCAACTACTAGGTCTTCCAGTAAATAAGTAATATTTATTCAGAATGATAAAGGCATATTGCATCACAAATCCTGCAGGTATGGCCCATTTTGCAAGATTAGGCTTACGTTTGAATAGCCATAAAAATAACGGAAACATCATATAAAATTGAACACTAATGAATATAAAATACAAGTGCGTATAGGCTTTGCCTGTAAATAGCTGAACCACAAACTTCTCTATGGTCTCTTCCAGTGAACGATCTCGATAATGCGTAAAATGTAATATTAGAAAGTAAAACACCGAAAACAATGCATACGGAACTAAAATAAATTGTAATCTCTTTTTATAAAAGTTACCGATCAACTTCTTGTCGAACGGACGAGAATAATAACTATAGAACAACACGAAGCTGCTCAAGAACAAAAATACCGGTGTACCTATCTTCATGAAAATGTTAAAAAAATTGTACACTAAATAAAAATTCGATTCTTTCATCGCAATCGTTGCGAACGATGTAGCGTGCACAGACAGAACACCGATGATCGCCATTGCCCTAACCAGCTGAATTTCTGACAGATTGTCTCTAATGGTTCCTTTTCTCATTATTGCTTTAATGCTCCTCCTCACCTGTTTCCATCCATCTATATTTATCTATATATGAAGTATAAGAGAGTAATCTTACCAAAAACGCACAGAAATCCTTAACAATTCCTTATCATTTTGTGAAAAATTCACTAGGTATTCAAATAGATTACTATATCTCAAATTGGAAATATACTGTTAAAAATTGTGTTGTAGACATCTATAATACTAGTCTCGATGAAAGCACAAAAAAGCATAGGAACCGATCTCCCGTGAGCTTATCATCAATAAAGATCGCACGAAAAAAAGGCTCATTCCAACTTGTAAGTTGGAATGAGCCTTTTACGCAAAAAATTAAGGATATTTCAAACGGCCTTCAATAATTGTTATGCTGTACTTTCAAATATATTGCTGCTTCGGTCTACTTCAAAGTAATGCCGAATGTTGACCCTGCCGCACCGGCAAATACGATCGTTCCATTCTCAGGCAGCTTCACTTCGTTTTTGCCACTGACGACAGTGTAGTTCACACATACTCCCTGCTCATCATATACCGCAAAGGCACCTTTTGCCGGCATCTCAACGGTCATCGTCTTACCGACAGTCGCTGCAGGAACGGTATACCATTTGGCATGCCCATCACTATTCAGATTGACCGAGGACTGTTTCCCCTTATAAAGGGGCTTTACTTGCTCCTCGCTTACATACAAGCTTCCGGAAGCCTCAAGGTACTCGACTCCATCCTTTGTGTCGAAACGGAGTTCAAACAAATCCCGTCCTCCCATCGCCGGAATTTGAAGCTCGCTCGCTGCTGTAATAGGGCTTGTAATTTTCTTGTCGAGCAGATAACCCGGGAGATCGTCCGTGCGGTCAATCTGCATTGTAGGTTTCATAATGAGATACATGAGAGAAGTATATTTCTCGTTCACAGGATAATACGTTTTGCCTTCCCGCTTCGCCCAAGCTTCAGCAGTCTCTGGAGATAACGTATGTTCTTCCAGCTTCTCGGCCGTATAGTGTGACAAAGCCATTTGTCCGAGACCCGGAACGGTCAAATATTCTCTAGCCCATAAGTAGGTGCGTCCATTCTTCTCCTTCACGAAGCTGAGTTTTGATCCACCATCCTCGTTGACAAAGCTCCCGTCTGAAGTATATACAAACTTCTGTTCCGGAGTGTTTGGTACGAGCGGATTAGATAAGGACAGTTCTCCATTCTTATTGACCACAACCTGGAGCTGTTGATTCGAAGCACCATAATAGCCAGCGTGTTTCATGACGTCTTCAGGCATGGAAGCCTTGACTGGCTTACCGAACGACTTCTCTGCCTTGATCTCTTTTATTGTACCCTTCTCCTTCATTGCTTGAAGCAGCAGCTCGTTCGCAAGCAACTCATTCGTTGAGCTGGAACCGCCCGATGATAGCACGGCAGCAGCCATATCCTGCTCCGGAAGCACGACAAGAGAAGCATGATACAAAATAGTGTCCCCGCCTTTGACGAGACCCTTCATTCCATAGTCATTGAACGGAAACAGTCTCACACTGTCCCACCCAAGCCCGTAATCAAACGAATTATCCGCTTCTTTCGGCCACAAGCCCTTTTTATATTCTTCCTGCTCCATCGCACGTACTGACTTGTCGGAGAGGATACCGTCTACTTGTCCCGTAAATATTTGCGAGAATCGAACCAGATCCTCAGCAGTGGAATAGATTCCACCCGTTCCAATCACGTTGACAGTCTCGTTCGGAAGCTGTCCTTCATAAGTAGGATAATAAAGACCAGCCATCTTGTCTGCTTCCAATACATCCTGCGATGTCTTCGTATGGTTCATTTCTAATGCTTTGGTAAAATATTGATGAATGAATGCAGTAAAATCCTTACCACTTACTCTCTCTACAAGAATCTCAGCCAGCGTAAATCCATCGTTGCAATAGACGGAGAACGCCCCCGGGTCTGCCTTCAAGCTCTGGGTGGACAATTGTTGCAGCAGCGTATCATGCGCACTCTTGTCATTATCATCGAACAAAAAGGCACCTCGAAGGCTGGACCCTTGCAACCCTGAAGAATGGTTCAACAACATGCGTGGGGTAATTTTCTTGTATCGTTCATCTTTCATTTTGAAGTCAGCTATGTACTCGACTACGGGAGTATCCAGATTGATCTTCCCTTCGTCTACCAATTTCATTACGGCAGCGGTCGTAAACACTTTACTCGTCGATCCGATGCCATACATCGTATCTTTGGTAAGCGGCTTCTTCCCTTCCATATCGTTATGGCCAGCCTGACCTGACACCGTTATCTTGCCGTTGTCGATCAGCGCATACTGGACGCTTACCGTACCATATTTTTCGGTAAGCAGCGTCGCTTTCTCTGAAGCAATCTTCTCCAGTCCTTGATTCGAGACTGTAACATTACTGCCAGTGGATGCCATTGCTGCTGTAGGAATGAGTAGCATCAGCACCAGTGTGACAGATAACAACCATGATAACCTTTTCTTCATTGAATTTCCTCCTTATTTTGAATCTACCATATAGTACGATTTACCAACTGATATGGTTCAATATATTAATAGATAGTTTGAAGTATACAAATTCCCCCTGGATTTTGCATGCAAAAAAGCTTATCCCTCCTCAAATTGCAAGTTGGAATAAGCTTTCAACCATTTACTTCCGAAGCTAAACCCTCTCTATATCTCCTTCTACAAAATTTTGATTCAATGCATGAAATGGAAACCTCCTCGTTCCTTTCAGCTTCTTATCGTCAACGACGATCCGATTGTTCCTTCTTATTAGGATTGGAGTGTCTCCATTCGATTCCAATACACAATCCCCTTTAAATTGACTAAGCATATGGCCTGTAAACGACATTAACCGTTCTGCCCAATCCGCATTCTCAGACAGGATTTCAAACCAAAAGCTGTATCTAAGCTCCATTTCATAATCTTCACTCGTAAACCGAAGCCCTTGCCCCCCCTCTTTAATGCTAAGCGTAGCCCAATCCCAAGATATGACGAGTTCCTCTGATGAAGTTCTAAGTATTTCCCCATCCTCAACAGTATGAACAAGATGATCTTCTAGCATTTTTTTGAGTTCATCAAATGCATAATCTGTTCCTATATAAAGAATATAAAACATTGACACCACTCCCTCTTTATCATGGAAACCATCTCGTAATGCTGCCATCTTTTATGATGAACAATTCATCCAGCCCCTCAATGGGCCAGTCGTCAAATTGTTTCACCAGCTTATCCATTGAACCTGTATAATCCTCCAAGTTTAATACGATACCGCTTGCTTGATTCTCGGTTTTCCCCACAACAGTCGACCATATGTTCCTTACATTTAAAGTATCAGGGGAATAGCAATCGAAAACTTTCTCATTGATTAAAAAGTCTGGATTGGATTCTGGCTTGACCCCATATCCATTGCCGCCCTTAACTTCAGGTAACATTTCTATATCGTAACCTTTTTCAGCTAACAAGTCAGCGGTTTCATTTTGTCTGGTGATTGGCCTTGGATCGTTAGGATCTGGTTTCTCATAGTTGCCTTTAGGCTTGCCCCCAGACGTTGTTGGTTCTGTTAACTTGGATTCATTCGGCTCTTCCTCAGGCGGTTCCTTCTTCTGACCATTCGGATCAGGTTCATCCTTCCTGCCCGGCATATCATTCTGCTCTGCATCTGGCTTATGCTTCAAGCCTAGTTTGGATTTTATCGACTCCCAAACTTTCCTTGTTCGGGGACCAAGCCGATCGGACAGCCAATTTAGACCTTTACCTACTGGAATTCGGCTAAGAATAACAGCCGTGGCCACAGCGATTGCATTTTGTGGAGATAACAGCTTCTTCGGATCACGTATGTATCCGGCAATCTCATGTCCGCCTCCAGCAATACCCATTCCCGTCATAACAATACCGAAAGCTGGCCAAAATCCTACAAGCATGAAGGAGAGGGCGAAAGCACCAAGAACGATCCCTGCTTGCTCCCAACCGCTGAGCCCATCCCACCAATTTTGCAAAGAATCGAATAAGCAAGCAAAGCAAGCAGAGTCCGGTTCGAACAGGAGGGTTTGCAGCCCTGTTAATAGACCTGCAGCGAGCAGAAGGACGCCTATGGCTCCAAGCAACATAGCGTACTTATGAACTTTTTCCTGGATCAAGCTGATTCGGCTGTGTGCCTCTTCGTTCCCGTATAAAAGTGAGAACCCAAGTTCCCGGCGTTCCCTGTAAAAGTTAAGTAGATATCCAAGCCTCTTACGGTCCTGTAATAGGGCAACTGCCATATTACAGAGCTCAGAGAACGGGTTGATGATCCGCTCTGACTCCAATCTCGGCAGCCGCTGACTAATTTTATGAAGAGCGAAATAGTCCATAAATAATGCAGCGGCTAGCATAGTTAGGAAAAAGCCTTTAGTTGTGTAACCGTTACCTGTCCATTCATGGATATTCATCACCCAATCGGGAAACTGATTCTGTCCATTCCAAGCCGCGTGATTCAGTATGGACCATAACAATAGAACACCTGGGAACAGGTACACCCAACGGTTTAGCTTATTACGGAAACGGTAGGCTATTCCGATGCCAAGAGCAATCATGGCGGTATGTACGGGATGACTCACGTTCATCATCGTTGGAATAAAGCTCTCTTCAAAATGCCCGGGGAACAAAGTGAATACATCCCAATGAATCGTTTCACCTCCCAGGAATGTCATGCTGTAATTGTTGTTAACCCAGCGCCTGGAGAGCTCTTCGAATAATTGAAATCCTACACCCGGTGCCGCGCCTAACAAGACATAATCACTGAGACTGAGCGAAGTCGCCTTACGGGAGAAGAAAAGATACACACCTAGTGGGAGCAGCTTCCACATTTCCTCGATAAT
This sequence comes from Paenibacillus uliginis N3/975, assembly GCF_900177425.1. Lineage (NCBI taxonomy): Bacteria > Bacillati > Bacillota > Bacilli > Caryophanales > Paenibacillaceae > Paenibacillus > Paenibacillus uliginis. Next base: position 5,741,464 of record NZ_LT840184.1, read on the forward strand.
TGGCGTGACAACGGCAATAGACCAGGTATCCGAAGTGTTGCCACCGAAAATCCAATGTAGAAACTGCATGGTCAAATTCGTAAACGGCACAACAAATAACACACCTGCGAGTACAAATAGACTGACTTGCTTCCATGACAGCGTCTTGCTCCTGCACAGCAGCCAAAACTGCAGCAGAACATAAAAGGACCATAGATACTGGACAAGCATAGTACGGGAATCTCTCATAATTAGAAGACTGACGATAAAGAAGATCAAAGAGATCCAGGAAAACAAAAAATAAATTTTTGTAAGTAAAGGATATTTCGCTAACCAACCGCGCCAAAAGCTGTAAACAGACTCGACATAATCCCTGACTCTCGTCCGGATCATCATAATAGACATCGTATGAAGCTCACTCCTCCCAAGAATGACCACAGCATACCGCTATCATTGAAAAAGGTATTTCTATATATTTACTCATTCGGACTCTAAACTAAACCATAAAAAGGAAAATAAGACCGCTACGCAAGATAACCTCTACTTTATTAACAGGTCCATTACACACGAAGTTGGGACCACGCCTCAATTTAAAGATACGGCATTTGCCAGTTTCCGTTGGATGCCTCACGTTGTGTCAACCGGATACAGCCTAATCAACAAAGAAAACTGGAACGATAATGAAGCCGATAACCAAAAAGACTGACCCCGCAGATAATTCTCCACGTCTGGTCAGTCCTTTTTCGGCCTAGTCTATTCAGATGTCTTGTTCTTACAGTCTAGTTTCTGCGTTTGTGTACGCCCAATAACAACAACCCGCAGGCTGCCATAAACAAATATGGACCACTGGAAGCAGCATTGAAGGTTGAGCCGAGGATATCAACACTTTTGGACAGTATATAGATGTATGAAAGTATGATACCTACTATGGCCATGATATATCCAAGCATCTTACTCATCCGCTTCTCACGGATCACCATCAGGAATGGATAAAGAAACAAAAGAATGAAAAACACCGCTCCCTGGCCAAACCCGTTCTCTGAGACGAACCCGACATCCACCCATTTGAAGAAAAACGAAATGATTGCGGCGCATGTCGCAATAAAAATCATCTTACTGCCCATGTCCCATTTTTGAAAGTTCAAGCTAATCTAATCCCCCTATGTATATCCTGGTCGTCGTCCAGAACCGTCATTATTCGACAAACATAGGTCTATTATACTGAAAACTTCAAAAACGAGATAGATGTTCCAGGGAAATAATCGTTTTTACTAGGATTGGTTTGATCCATTCAAACGTTCAACCGGCTCGTTCACCCACACCGTCTTGCTTGCAGCGTCATCCCGTTTACCCGGTTTTGCATCCATATCAGGGAAGCCCAGATAGATAAATCCTAGCATTTTATCTTTCTCCCGAAGGCCGAACGCCTCATTCATCAACGGATGAAAACATGGATCGCCAGTTCTCCATACAGCACCAAGACCAAGGGCATGAGCCTGAAGCAGCATATTTTGAATTGCCGCAAATACAGCGCCATACTCCTCAAGCTCAATGACTTTAGGGTCGTCGGAAGGAACCACAGCTACACCGATGACAACCGGTGAACGCATCGCTTTACTCAGCGCCGATTCCCGCGCGGCAGCCACTTCCTCTTCCGTCTTCTCGCCTGCCTTACTCTGAGCAATATCAGCCAGAGCATTACCCAGCAGTTCACGGCCTCCCTCTCTCATCACGAAAAAACGCCACGGTTCCGTATGTTTGTGGTTGGGCGCCCATGTTCCGGCTTCTAGAATTTGTTCAATGCTTTCCTGCGGTACCGGGTCCTGTTTTACTTTACCCACACTACGACGTGTGCGGATTGCTTCAACTACATTCATCACAATTTCCCTCCTAAAATCTTAAAACTTTCCATCTTCTATGACCCATTGTAGCAAAAAAGCGGTCTGCAAGCACCCGAGAAGCTTTCCAAGTCCTTCGAACGCCTTATATGCCCGCAGGAACGGCAGCTTCGCTCGCATCCGTATGCGAATCGGAGCACTGTGCCATTTCAGCCTTCCGAAGCACTTTCTGACCACGCCAGCGGAAGACCGACAGCACCCCCCGCACATATTCATCTGCAATCATACAGAAGTAGATTCCTACCAAGCCCCAGCCGTAATGAATGCCGAGCACATAAGACATACCTGTGGCGATCAACCACATCGAACCGAGTGAAATGTACATCGTAAATCGGGTATCCCCCAGAGCATTTAGTGAGTTCCCAAGGGTCATGTTCAGCAGTTTGCCTGGCTGCAGAATCAGATTCAATCCAAGCAACGAGACACCGATCGTAATGATTTCGGAATCTTTAGTAAATAATCCGAGAATTTGGGCACCAAATACGTAGATGAGTAAAGCGTTCACCCCGACAAAAATACTTCCGATTCCAAGGGCGCGATATGCTGCTTTGTACGCTTCCCTCGTTCTCCCTGCTCCATACAGATGCGCAATTTGGATCTGAGCGCCCATCGCGATAGACATGCCGAGCAAGAAACACATGGACTCCAATGTGTTCATATATGTGCGTGCTGCCAGCTCCGTTGCCCCGATCGTTGCAATGAACGTATATATAATCAACTGTGAGAATACCCAGCAGGACATATTAATGCCGAGGGGCCAACCTATATTCAATACTTCCTTAAATAACGGTTTATCGAATATACGGAATTCGCTCAGGCGGATCCGGTATTCGAACGAGCGGATGAACATAAACATGAGCAGCAATACAGCGAGCAGTCGGCTTACTACCGTTGAAATCGCCACGCCGGTTAGTCCCCACTGCGGCAGACCGAAAGCACCAAATATAAAGCCATAGTTGAGAAACACGTGAATAATATTCATCCCGATAGCGATATACATTGGTCCCTTCGTGTTGCCTGTGTTCCGGATGACCGTACTCATCGTAGACATCATGGCGATTAGCACCATACCTCCACCAACGATGGAAATATAGGTGCCAGCCAGCGGCAGTAATCGCTCTGGAAGCTGAAGTACCGAAGCGATCTGCGTAGGAAGCATATATAACACGACACTAAGCACCACACCGATCAGCGTGCTGACGCTGAGAGCCATAATTGCGATTTTTCTAGCGTCGTGACTTTTACGAGACCCAAGCTTCTGAGCAATCAAAATGCCGGCACCGCTTGCTACCGTCATGAATAGAGTGGTCATCGCTTGAAACAGCTGATTAGAGAATCCGACCACGGCGACAGCATCATCCGAAATCCGGCTGACCATCAGCGTGTCTACCGCACCAAGAAGAAATTGAAGAAAAACCTCGATAAAAATCGGCCATACCAGAACCCATAATGCAAATTTACTTTTTTCTTTATCCAACATTCAAACCTCCAACTTTATTGACGAGCTGAACAGCCGCTCAGTTACAATCACTTATGACAGCTTCTAATTATAGATGATATACTGATTTTAGAATATCACTTTATGAACTTAAACTTATAAAATTCAAACTTCAAAATTGGAGAGGAAGTCCTCAGATGACTATTCTTCACTTTACCGTTCCTCCACTTCCTGAATACATTATCAGCGGGGTATATGAAGCTACCGAAGGTGATCGGCACCCCAACAGGCGAAACATCGGTGTATTTGATCTGCTTGTCGTGCGAAAAGGTTGCTTATACGTCACAGAGAATGGACGCCCGTTCGATATTGACGCTGGATCATTTCTTATTTTACGGCCGGATACCCACCATTTCCCGACACAAGGCTGTACTGAGAATACGATCCACTATTGGCTGCACTTTCAAACGTCCGGCGGATGGATCTCGGGTGAGGACGGCTCGGTTCCCAAGAAGGACGAGTCACTGGAACTACAGCCCTTTTCCCCTAACTATTTTACGGTCAAGGTCCCTCAGTTTGGCACTTTGCCGCAACCACAGAAAGCTTTTGAACTGCTGGATTCTCTTGCTTCTCTTGTCCAACACGGCCACCGCATTCAGTCACTATGGAGACAACAGCTGCTATTTCAGGAGTTATTTGAGCAGCTTGCCGCAGCTCTCGACACGCCGGTGTCCTCCCCCTCTTCATCATGCGCAGAACAGGCAGCAGCGTTTTTGCGGGAGCATTACCGGGAAGAATTTAAAGCTCAAACGCTCGGGGAAAACATTAACTTCCATCCCGTGTATATCGCACGCTGTATGCAAAAAGAGTTCGGATGCTCTCCTGTGGAGTATTTACTCCGCTACCGAATTGAACAAGCCAAGCTGCTGCTACTTCAGACCGACCAGACAGTGAGCCGGATTGCGGAAGATGTCGGCTTTAACCACGCAGCCTATTTCACCTCCTGTTTCGCCAAGCAGGAAGGACTCTCTCCACGAAAATATCGTCAGCGTTTTTCATAATGCATCTTGCAATCCAACCGAAAGCCATTATAATGAAGATAAGGTATGATAATGATTATCATTACCAATGAAATGAGAACCTGAATCGAAACACCACATATAAAGGAGAACCAGACCCCTATGAAACCTAACCTCCAACGCACCAACCTGCAGGTTGACGATTACCTGGACCTGTTGAATCTTGCCACCCAGCTTGGCGACGTGAGGTGGAAGAAGGAAATCACTCGCAAGCTGGAAATGACGCTGTCTTCAGCAAACAGTTCAATAGAGCCTCAGCATAGAAGAACAGACACTCAACCATTCTCGTCTATCGACGCACCTCAATGAAGACAGACCACACTTAGTGGTAGTTTTTCTTGCGAGATAAGGATGCACTTTATACGAAGTTATACGTTCTTATCTCATAAAATAAGACACCGTATCATTCATCCGGCCAAAGCAGTCTTGGCGGTCTGAATGATACGGTGTCTTTTTAAGGTTACTGAGAACTCACTGTCTTATTAATGCGCCTGCTTAAGCACTCGCTTTTCCTATTTCTTTCACTTGATCTCACCCGTTCCTTCCAAGGTAACATTCACCTTGATGTTAAATTCAACGAGGGGATAAAGCTCCTGCCACTCTTCCCAGTCCTTATCTCCCCCATGTCGTGTCGCGATATATCGAAGTCCGAATCCAAGCGGATCCAGTTGCATTTTTTTCATGCTATTCAATAGCTCAAGGTAAGATTTTTCTATCGAGCGTTCCGCAGCCTGCTCGATTTCTCCCCAGCTTTGATTGAAAAAAATCTCTTCGGACTCTTCTGCTGCCCCTTTGATGTTAACAACGAAATCTATAGAAGGCCGTCCTTGTTCGGAAGTATTGATCTTGTAGCGATAATCATATTTATGTACGGACAGGGAAAATCGCAGATTATCTCCCGTAACATTTACTTCGAATTGAGGATGTTTATACATCAATTGGTTGAAAATTCGGGTTTGATTCGGTTCAAGTATCAATTTGATTTTTTTCTTATCGAATAATGCGACCTGATTAATCTCATACGTATCCTCTCTGATTCTAATGATGGGCATAAAAGGATCTCTTCCTTTTTCCAAGAGTCGTTCAAAAAAATCATACAGATATTCCGTAACAATAAATGAGGATTCCGTTCCTTCACGACCAAAGCTTAGAATTAGGGAATTTCCAGCCAACCGTTCCGACTTCTGACTCAACGAGAGTATTTCTTTGGCAGAAGATTCCGCGACAGCTACATACTCTATCCGTTGAACACCACGACGACGAATAAACCAATCAATATGTTTCGTTATATCCTTTTCTGCAAGATTTTTACCGAAAATCGTGACTTTAGTATGGCCCAGATCTAAATGCTTGTCCACATCGGATCTCATCAGCTCCAATGCTTCTGAGATACTATCCGCCTCCTTGCTTATTAATTGGTATTTAGATTCCCCAGGTTCTGTCAATGTCGTTGGGATAATGAGCTTTATGGTTACGTTATATTTCTTCTCCACTCCTTGATCTACTCCGATCGCTACTACAAGGAATCGCTTATCAATATCTTTGAACCCGCATCCCTGAAGAAGGATTAATGCTGTCATGAGCAACATCATAAATGCTTTATTCACATCTAACCCTCCTTCTAACCCCAAGCATGACCGCTACCAGAAGAAGTTCTGCGATGAAGCGTATCGAGAACCAACTATTCGTAAGAGTCATTACTTGTTTCTCACTTGCATAATAACCGACAACGAACACGATAATGCCGACGATTCCTACCAAAATGCGTTTGACATGAGCCGAGTGATGTTTAATCGCACCGTTCATCCATTCCGCCGCCACATGCCAACTCGTTGAGATAAACAGCAATGACATAATGATATAACTGATCAAATGCAGGAACACTCCACGCTCAATCACCCCATGCTTTATCTGTATCGAATCGGCAGTATTTACCCAAATGTATACATATTTATCTACAGCTTGAGTACCGTGGATGCCAATCGGAATGAAAAATGTAGCGCTGAAAACGACAGTACCGATGAGTGGAATCAACCATAGCCAATGAAAGTTTCTTTTCGGATGATGATTAACCGGGCAAATCGATAATGAGATATATCCAGTAAATAAAAAACTGCTTACGGCAATTAGATCCCATGATGGAGCATTCAGCAAGTAATCGTTCATTGTGAGCACTGCGTCCCAAGAAAACGTTTCGTTACGTATTGTTTTTATCCATATAAACAGGATGAGTGGGATTATAATTATTAACCACAGCTCCAGATTGTACAGAATCGTCATTGTCGTTCTCAAAGCAGCCCAACAACCGGCGATTAGGAAGCATAGAAGCAGCACATAAATATCCATAGTAGGATTAATAAATCCCTTGATGACAAAGGAAATCGAAATTAAAACAGATGCACCTGCTGCAAACCAGGTCAAACCAAAGAGGCTGAAGAGGAAGAATCGAATAGAACTCGGTACGTATTGTTCCAAAATTTCCGTAAGGGATAACTCTTGAAATGGCTGCAAGCTCTTTTTGAACAGGTAGTTTATCAAAATTCCAATCAGAATGGCGATGCCAACCGCAGTCATCGCCCCGCTGTATCGGGCTTCAAGCAGCAATCTTGGTACGTAGAGAATTGGGCTTATTAACGTACACAGCAAAACGAGATAGTACTGATACCGGTGCATAAACATTTCCTTTACTTATATTTAGTGGGAGAATATTCATTTAAATAGAGACGGAAATAAGGTTGTCCAAAGCTCCTAATGCTTGCTAAATAAAGCGTAAAGCAAAACAAACCTACTAAGATTCCTGTAATGCCGGAGAGCATTGCGAGAATGATCAAAGGGTATTTGACAATGCGCATCGCGAAACTCATGGCATTCACTGGGATTACAAAGTTCACAATGGCTACAGTAGAAGTAATAATAATCATAATGCTGCTTACTAATCCGGCTTGGTGCGCAGCTTGGCCAAGAATGAGACCGCCAACAGTCGTGGCTGTTTGCCCTATGTTCTTGGGAAGCCGAATACTGGCCTCGATTAACGTTTCGATAATAAACAACATGATAAAGACCTCGAAAAAAGAAGGGTACGGTACGGTCGCTCGACTTCCCGCAATAGATACGGCTAACTGCACGCGGAAAATTTCCGGATTATAGGAGACAACAGCAATATAACTAGCAGGTAACATGATCGTGATGATAAGCGCCATGTACCGAAGTATTACCAGAGCACGAGTGATCCAGAAGGATTGATAAACATCATCAGCTGCAGACATAAAATCGTAGAATACAACGGGTGCAATTAGGGCAGAGGGTGTTCCTTGCATGAGTAAAATCACCTTGCCTTGAGCAAGATTCATTGCGATTCGATCCGGACGTTCCGTATTCAGCATCACGGGAAATAATCGATACTTTAATGGAGTGATGAGCGCTTCTAGTTGACCTAGATCTTGAACAATCTCAGCTTCAACAGCCTCAATCCTCTTCTGAATGTCTCGTAATATTTCGGTATTCACGCGTGTGGAGTCATACAGGATGGCTAATTTAGTTTGGGAAATACGCCCTGCATAACACTCATCAACAATGAGATGTGATGACGGGTAACGGTTTCGGATGAGATTGATGTTCGTTTGATTGTTCTCTGACAAACCATAAGTTGGACCTTGGATAGTGGCTTCAACGGTTGTTTCACCAGGTTGATTGGCCATGACATTCGCTGCGAATAAGGCCCATAGTCGGTCATTGAAGAAAACAATTACGTAACCTGTAAGCAGTTTACCAGACATTGTGCTTACTTCTCGAATTTCTTCGCATAATAGCTCAGATTGAAGAACCCCTGTGAATGCTCCCCTTAACGTGCATTTGGCAAAAGGCTCAGAAATCCGCTCTCTGATTAATGCCGCGTCACATAACGATTCGAGGTAGTAGATAAAGACTTGCTGTTGTCCATTGTCTAAACGTTGAACTTTGAAATCCTTGGAAAGTGCTACTTCCTTCACGCTGCGAGTAATTTCTTCGATCGTTATCAAGCCTCTACCTCCTCGACTTAAATATTTACAGTATTCAGTATTCAATTATTTCCTTATACCAGTCCGGATATTCAATACGATGTATCCCAGAATAACCTCGGCATAACCAAAAGACACCTCGTTTATCTCCATAACTGTAACAAGTCGGGAGACAACGAGGTGTCTTTTCAGTGATTTATGGTAAAATTTAATTATTCAAGACTACAGGGGGTGTTGATGAATGGTTATGGGCCCTGAAAATCCGGATCAAATCAAAGAAGATGTTTCTGAAAGAAAAGTTAAGGAGAAACAAAAGGGTCTGATGCAAAGAGGATTATTAAGTGATATGTTGACCACACTCGCTGCCGCAGGTGCTTTTATAATTATAGCCGTCATATTTGGATTCATAATACACAATATTAGGTATTAAATGAAGACACCTCGTTCATCTCTACTTACCCGGTCCATTTTTTTGGCGGGTTGAGAGACGACGAGGTGTTCTTTTTACGATTATGCAATTGTGTGGTTATGAGGTAGGCAATTAAGTCCCTTATTCTTGATACTCATCCATAAATGGTTTGTTGACATAATGGTACATAAACGCCATAAACACGCACCCACCGATCATGTTGCCGATGGTTACAGGTACAAGGTTATACCATACACCTGACATCGATATCGTATCGGGATGCTCTACCACCAACGCAATCGCAAATGTGCACATATTCGCGATACTATGCTCGTAGCCGGAAATAAAGAAGCAGAATACAAACAACATCATGGCAAACAGCTTAGCCCCGTCCCCTTTCAGCCCCATCGGAATGAAGAAGGCTAGACAGACTAACCAGTTACACAAAATCGCCCGGAAAAAGAGCTCCGTCACCGGGGCATTCATCTTCTTCTCCACAACACCAAGCAGGAATTCGTTAATGGACGGATCCGCAAACAGGCCCGTCAGATAAATCAACAGAGCGAACGCAGCGGCCCCGATAATGTTACCAATGTAACTTGTCCCCCATAGCTTAAGCACCTGCAGCCATTTCAGTTTTTTCCGAAGAGCCGCATACGAATAATAAAAGGTGTTGCCTGTAAACAGGTCACCGCCTCCGTAGGAAATCAGAATAATGGCTGCACCGAAGGTGAGAGCGGCCATCGGGTACGTCATCGGTGAATGATCATTATAAAAAAAACTTCCTGTCTTGAAGGCCACGATAACACCAAATCCGATGAACATACTAGCCAGCGCCGATCGTGCTAGGTAACGCAGCCTGCTTTGCTTGAATATTTTCATCTTCTTCAGAGCGAGTTGCTCCACCTGGAGCAGAGATTGAACTTCCATGAACACACTTCCTTTGCCAGCAGATCATAATATGATTTATATTGGGTTCATTTTCATAGATTACATGTTTTATCCTCTCATGGGAAGAGCAATATTATATTTGACACAAAAATCGAATCCCCCACCAAAATGAATATCAAAAAAAGGCGCGAACCGCGAATGATCATCCGCTTGTTCACGCCTTTTATATGAAACAGTCATTGGTTACCGGATTTAGTGAAATCCTTACTTGTTATCGTTATCGCCTTCACTGTTCTCTAGCTTGCTCTCATGCTCCAGTTGATATTTCTCCCTCATCAGCTTCTGCATGATGAACTTCTCCTGGTCATTCAAGCCTTCCTGATTCTCTTGAATAATCATGTTGTCAATGTTGCGTTTCAGTACCTCGTTTTGCGTATTCAATACGGTTCACTCCTTTGGAATTTATGCGCTTTCCGCAAATTCTATATGCCCTGAGTCAAAAATGGGAACATATATAACTAACCAAAATTTAACGAATAACGGTTAGGTATTGCGGAAGTTCGTACATTTTCGAAAAGATACCGACCGTACCAATCGCTTTCTCTGGTTCTTAGCCGCTACTTCCGATCGATCAGGATCCCCTTGCTAAGGGATTTTTGCTTCTTATTCGTATTGACGAGCAAGGGCAGCATTTTCGTTTCCTTGACCATAGGAGATTGACACAGCAGACAAACTGGCTCTGTCTCAAATGCGAAATCATCCCGAATCCAACCCTTACAATCATCCTTCGTACATGACCATACTTCGGTCATTTCCTCCGGTATGCTTTCCATAGCGTTTTTACGCGAATACATGAACACTCCTCCTTGTCCTCGTCGCAGAATATAAAACAAAACTGCCCTTAATGTCGCACATTAAGGGCAGCCAGCCTTTTGGTCTTACAGTTTTACAACGTTTTCAGCTTGTGGTCCACGGTTTCCTTCAACGATGTTGAATTCTACGCGTTGTCCTTCGTCCAACGTTTTGAAGCCATCGCCTTGGATCGCGCTGAAGTGAACGAATACATCGTTTCCGCCTTCAACTTCGATAAAACCGAAGCCCTTTTCTGCATTAAACCATTTAACAGTTCCTGTTTGCATGGGGTGTACCTCCTTGAAGATTATTTACATGACCTTTTTTTACTTCGTAGACGAATAAAAAAATTCACATATTGTACAGGGTTACCCTGAAAATACAACCCTCTACAATATGTGAATTCAGGTCGATTTCGATATTCCTATATTATCACATTTAGAGTACGTTGGCAAATGTTGAAATTATGTTTTTTAAGAAATGTTTTTGGAAGAAATCTTTATTATTATACTATGCAAAAAGTGACTAAAATATAACAGACCTCCGAAATTATCCGAAGGCCTGTCATACACCGTAAGGTATCCGTCTGTTATTCCTGCAGTTCGAGAATCGTCTCTCTCCAGCGGTTAAGCACATCAACGGGATCTTTCAATGTAATGGTCACACCAGAGTTAATATCGGCATATTTAGCAGTATCCTCCCGCACCGCGACGACCTTCGCAGTAAAACGTTCACGCGGATGACGGGCAAGGGGAAGCTCTGGTAAACGGGACAGCCTGAGCCGTACGTAATGGGCAACACCGTCATGAATGGCAACAAGCGTGGCCTGTCCACTACGGACGATGTTCCCGGCCGTAATCGTACCTGGCCACAACGCCAGCCGCAGCCTTTTGGTGTCCAGAGCAACAACTTCTCCCACACTAACCATGGCTGTATGAGGCCATTGATCTTCCGTTACTGTTAGGAGCATCATAGCCTCATGCTGCTTGTCTTCTAGATTCAGCCCATTTAAGAGCTCGTACAGTGAAGTTGATATCTCGTTCTGCTTAGTCACCCACCCATCTTCCTTCCCTCATGTTATTATTCGTTCGTCAATCGAATCATTCTCTGACAAAGCATAAACCAAAAAGAATGAGATCAAATAAGTATTGGTGATGCAATAAGAGTTCAGTATACTGAACGTATAGTTAAGGAATAATTCTTTTGTTCTTCCATACTAATGTATACTTTGAGCGCTGCTGGATCGGTAGCGCTCTTATTCTTGTTTAGAATTCGTTTGAAACTGTGAAAGGGATTTAGAGATGCCAAACTCAAGAAAAAATAAATTAAACTATATTTTGATTCTTTTACTTATTATGATCTTTTTGACAACTTTTCGTTTGTTATGGCTTATGTACCATGATCCACTGGCCCATCCGATCGCCCAAAACGGAGTTTTAGATCTTCGGGCACATGAAGTGGATGATCAAGTTATTAACCTTGATGGAGAATGGGAGTTTTATCCCGAAAGACTAGTGAGCCCTCTAGAAATAAATTCTAATATAGAAGAGATCGTTAGAACAATACCTAAGGCAGCTAATGAAGCCTCTACTCGTCGATTTGGAACATATCATTTAAAAATTCTGGTTAATGAAAATTCAGATGATGTATTTTCAATACGTATACCGCCTACGAATACAGCATCCGCACTATATATAAATGGTCATTTGAAGGGTGGATCTGGTGTAGTATCAACCGATATAGATCACCATATAGGTAAAGGAAATCCTTACGTTGTTTCATTTTCGGTAAAAAATAATGAAATCGATATTATTTTACATATTTCCAATTTCGACACTTCATACGGCATTGCAGTGAAGAATCCAATTAAATTTGGTTCATCTGAAGCGATGGTTAAAAAACAAAGATTTGAAGGCGTATTGTTAATCGGTATGGTAGTCATCCTCTTTCTCCATAGCCTCTACTGTATCTTAATATACGTTTTCATTCATCGTGAGAGAATAATCCTTATATTTGCGGTAGGGTTTCTCCTTCCGGCTACGGATGAGTTGATTACTTATAATAGTTCCACCATGGAATGGCTTCATCTTAACTATGAATGGTCATTTAAATTAAAAGAGTTAGTTTACCTTGGGGCTGCCTTATTTCTGGTACTGATCATGAGTGTTTTATTGACGAATTTTAAAGCGTACAAACGTTTTCGTTGGTTCTTTATTTGTTATGGAATAAGTGCACTATTCATTATTCTTCTGCCATTGAATTATTTGTTGGAAGTAAACATCATTTTTTTCATTTTATATACGATTTCCTTTCTTTCCGTTGCTTTTCTAGCTTTAAGAGAATATTTCCAACATAAAGATGAGTCTTTTTTTATTGCTCTAGTCGTTATAAGTTCGACTTCAGGCATTCTATGGGGGCTGATTAAGGAACTTTTTGAATTAGAAATACCTTTCTATCCATTTGACTACTTATGCGCTATTTTAGGATTAGCCGTTTTTTGGTTTAAGCGCTATTATCGGCAAGGCAGGCAAGTTGTAAAGCTCGTTGATGAGCTGAAACAAGCAGATAAATTAAAGGATGAGTTTTTAACTAGTAGTACGAATAAACTTTGGAACCCCTTGAATAAGATGACAACCATCGCACAATCTCTACATGATCAAAACCATAGTTCACTCACGAAGAAAGACAAAAGTGATTTGAAGTGTATAGTTAATATTGGAAAAAGCATGTCTTTCGTACTGAATGATTTGCTTGATTTTACGCGTTTAAAAGAGCAAATGATACAAATTCACCCGAAAAGCACAAATTTACATGCGGCTATCACTAGTGTATTTGATATGTTGAAATATTCAGCTGAGGGGAAACAAATAGAATTAATATCTACTGTTCCAACTAATTTACCTAACGTATTAGCGGATGAAAGTCGACTTATTCAGATTTTTTTCAATATTCTAGGGAACGCTGTTAAGTATACATATACTGGTGAAGTCGTCGTGAATGCAGAAGTTTATAATGACATGGCTATCATTTATGTTCAAGATACGGGTATTGGGATGGATAAAGAAACACAAGAACAGGTGAAGTCTGCTTATAAACAAGGAGTTCCTAATGATGAAGGTTTAGGATTAGGATTGAATGTTTCTGAACAGCTGATTGAATTGCATGGAGGCAGTTTACAGATCAAGTCGGAAGTAGGCATAGGTACCAAGTATATTTTTACACTTCCCTTAGTGAACGAACAGGATCAAAAAAGTGAAGAAATAAAAATGGATTTACATGAGAACGTTGATGATGAACAAGATGAACACCTAATCTCAAAAAAGACACGTCATATTTTGGTAGTTGACGATGACCCAAGTAATTTAAAAATGATAAGTGGTATCTTTCCAGCTGCTCAATATAAAGTTGTGACTGTGACTAGCGGAACAGCGGCATTGAAATTATTAGATGTTACGGAATGGGATTTATTAATTGTAGATGTGACGATGCCATATATATCAGGCTATGAGTTAACAGCGTTGATTAGAGATCGCTATTCGATCATTGAACTCCCAATTTTACTATTAACATCGAGAAACTATACTGAGGATGTCAATGTTGGATTTACTTTGGGTGCCAATGATTACGTTGCGAAGCCGATCAATGCACTTGAGTTAAAATCACGTAGTATTGCACTAATTAATCTAAAACAGTCCATAAATGAAAAACATTATATGGAATCAGCATGGCTTCAGGCACAGATTCGTCCCCATTTTATATTCAATACATTAAATGCAATTTCATCTCTTAGTACAATAGATTCGGATAGGATGGATATTTTAATAGAAAAGTTCGGAGAGTACTTGTATGGCAGCTTTAAAGAAGAAAATTTAAAACGTGTAATTCCCATTGAAAATGAACTTAATCTCGTAAAATCCTATCTATATATAGAAAGTGAAAGATTTGGAGATCGCATACAGGTTAAATGGGAAGTAGATGACCCTATTACTGTAGAGATTCCGCCGCTCTGTATTCAAACGTTAGTAGAAAATGCGGTTCGTCATGGAATCCTTAGCAAGGGTGGTGGAACCATTTGTATAAGGATTGCAAATTATAAGGATTTCACCAAAATAGAAATTATTGATGATGGCGTAGGTATGGACAGTAAACAAGTAAGTAAAGTCTATGATGATGAAAATACGTTTGGAAAAGGTATTGGCTTGATCAATACGAATAGACGTCTTAAAAGGCTATATGGTACGGGCTTAAAAATTAAAAGTACCCCCAATATAGGTACAACTGTAGAATTCATAGTCCCCAAAAATACGACATCCGCAACAATACATGTATGAATCGACGGATATTTCATAACAAAGGCGCCCTCCTGAACTTGGAGGGCGCTTTTGTTAATCTCGTTAAAATCGCTGAACCAGCCCGGTTAATCTGACACTAGTTCTCATAAACAGAACGCTTTAATTACTCCAAACGACCTTATGCAACTTATTTTTTCACGGCAAAAGGTTATGGAACAAGCTACGTCAACCATACCAGTGTTAAAAGGGCCTGGCACCCGATTTGATCATGCTTGCGCCTTTAGAACAGCCATATTTAGCTTAGCCGTTAAGGGGGGATTACCATTGATTGAATTCACCGGTGTTCAAAAATACTTCGGCCGGTTCCATGTGCTGCAAGACATTAACCTGACGATCCAGCATGGCGAAGTTGTTGTTATTATTGGTCCTTCGGGCTCCGGCAAGAGTACCCTGCTTCGATGTATTAATCGGCTAGAGCAGATTACCGAGGGTAGCTTGGTCGTGAACGGAATATCTCTTCTTGACAAAAAGATCGACATCAACCGCTTCCGCCGTGAAATCGGCATGGTCTTTCAGCATTTCAACCTTTATCCGCACATGAAGGTGATTGACAACATTGTTTTGGCACCGGTGAAGGTTCTCGGAATGACAAAGGAAAAAGCGACGGAGACGGCCATGTCGTACTTGAAAAGAGTCGGCATTGCCGACAAAGCGGACAGCTATCCGTCCCAGTTGTCCGGAGGCCAGCAGCAGCGAGTAGCGATTGCGAGAGGACTCGCGATGAACCCTAAAATCATGCTGTTTGACGAGCCGACCTCAGCCCTAGATCCTGAAATGATCGGTGAGGTGCTGGATGTTATGCGTTCTCTGGCGCATCAAGGAATGACGATGGTTATCGTCACGCATGAAATGGGCTTTGCACGCGAGGTAGCGGACCGCGTCATCTTTATGGATGAAGGCAGAATTGTGGAAGACACCGCATCCGGCTCCTTCTTCGACAACCCGGAAGAAGAACGGGCACGGGCATTTCTCAGCCGGTTGATTCACCACTAACACACATGATTTTTGAAAGGGGACATGAAGAATGAGTATATACAAAAGGCGAGGTATTCGGTGGGCGGCCGCCATTCTATCACTGCTCGTGGCACTGGCTATTTCAGGATGTGGAGATAAGGCACCGGATACACTGGACGCGATTAAGAAACGGGGAAAAGTGATCGCTGGCGTCAAATATGACACCAAGCTGTTCGGTTTGCAGGATCCCGCGACCGGAAAAGTAGAAGGTTTTGATATTGATATTGCCAAAGCATTAGCCAAAAAAGTACTCGGTGACGAAACCAAAGTAGAACTCAAGGAAGTGACGTCCAAAACTCGAATCCCTCTGCTCCAAAATGGTGACATTGATCTTATAATCGCCACGATGACCATTAATGAGGAACGAAAAAAGCAGGTCGACTTCAGCGACGTATATTTCGAAGCCGGGCAATCACTGCTTGTGAAGAAAGGAAGCCCGATTCAAGGACTAGAGAGCTTGACGAAGGACTCCAAGGTACTCGCTGTTAAAGGGTCCACCTCGGCGAAAAACATCCGCGAGAAAGCCCCGGATGCTACCGTTCTGGAATTCGAGAACTATCAGGATGCCTTTACTGCGCTTAAGGCCGGCCAAGGTGATGCGCTCACCACAGATAATTCCATCCTGCTTGGCATGCAGCAGCAGGACTCCAATTATGTGCTTGTGGGAGGCAACTTTACCGATGAACCGTATGGCATTGCGATCCGGAAGGGAGATACTGAGTTCGTAAACACCGTCAATGAGCTGCTCAAGGAAATGAAGGACAGCGGTGAATATGACAAGTTATACGAGCAATGGATGGGTATAAAGCCTGAATAATTTTTAGCACACACGCATCCATATTGTATTAAATAATCGCGGGAGCCGGGTGTTCCCGTGATGTTCCTTCCTATGAGTTAGAGACGGAAAGGAGGTTGCCTGGACCTTGAGTCGTTTATGGGATATTAATGTGTTGTTCAATCATTGGGACCGGTTCATTGAAGGCTTCGGAAATACGATCTGGATCAGCTTAATGGCACTCGTCGGCAGCCTGGTGCTTGGTACAATTATAGCCGTCATGCGAATTTCACCAATACGGTTGCTTAATATTGTTGGAACCACCTATGTGGAGTTTATCCGCAACATACCGCTGCTCATCGTGGTCTTCTTTTTCTATCTTGGCCTTCCTTCTCTCGGTATTCCACTGGGCGGCTTCATCTCCGGCACGCTGGGATTAACCGTCTATACATCCTCTTTTATAGCTGAATCCATCCGTGCAGGCATTCAAGCTGTTCCTGCTGGACAATCGGAAGCCGCCCGTTCATCCGGGCTGAGTTACCTCCAAAACATGCACCATATCGTACTTCCTCAAGCGATCAAAATCGTCCTCCCAGCCATTGGCAACCAACTCATCAATTTGGTGAAAAACTCATCCATATTGAGTGTAGTTGCAGGTCTCGATCTCATGTACTATGCCGATCTTATCAATTCCGACACCTTCCTCCCAATCACGGTTTATATCATTGTCGCCCTATTCTATCTCGTACTTACCGTGCCTCTCAGCTTTGCTGTTCATTATTTGGAACGCCGATTTGCCAGAAGCTCCTAGGTTTCGTTAATACCGTCTGCAACCCAAGAAACCTACTATCAAATCATCGGCCTACATTTAAAAAGGAGGCAACAAGCAAATGGATTTTATCGGTGCATATTCCTGGCCCAACCTGCGTTATCTTCTGCATGGGTTTCTGATTACGCTGCAGGTTGCCGGCTTGTCTATTGTGTTCAGCTTCGTGATCGGAACCTTGCTTGGCACTGTACGATATACCCGTGCACCTGTCATTTCTCGCCTCACCGCGTTTGTTGTAGACATCATTCGTAACCTTCCGCTCCTGTTAATCATCTTCTTCATCGGAATTGTTCTGCCACAAACGGGTATAAAGATTCCCGTGTTCTGGGCTGCAGTGATCGGTCTTAGTATCTTTGAAGGGGCCATGGTGGCAGAAATTGTCCGTAGTGGTCTGGTGTCTGTCGATAAGGGACAGATTGAAGCTGCCAGGTCTTCTGGTCTAAGTTATTTTCAGACACTGCGGCACGTCGTGATGCCTCTTGCCTTGCGCCGTATGTCTCCTCCACTGGTGAGTCAATTTATCTCTCTGCTGAAGGATTCGTCCCTTGCAGTCATCATCTCCTTACCGGAATTGATGCATAATATACAGATTCTGAGCGGATCAAACTATAGGTACGTCATCCCCGCGCTCCTTCTGGCTTCCGTGTTGTATTTCACTGTTAATTATTTGCTGTCCATTGCCGCAAGACGCTTAGAGGCCAGACAACCTTAGAGCCTTAGTAAATTATATAGATTATTCTCAGACCCTATATTACAATGAATATATCAGTGGTCATATTTTACAATAATTAACAATTTATTTCCGTTAACCGAGCGGTGAGGGTGGTGAGATCAACAATGAGCGAGGTCCAGTGGAAGGATGACCGTCGGAGCGTGTGGAACCGCAAAATCATGAATTTTTATTGGGCTATCGTCCTTGTTTCACTGCTTGCGGATTTTGTGGCCTTGTTCATTACGACGCGCTATCAGGTGTTCGATCTGAGCGATATCCTCGTCCTTAATATGATGATCCCCTTCGTGATTCAGCTTGTGATTATGGGAAGCAGTGAATTTATTATCCGATGGTTGAAAAGGGAGAGCCCCTACCTCATTATTTTGACCGGCACCGCCCTCTCAACCGTCCTGATTATCTGTAACGAAACGGTGGATGGAATCAAATATTTACTCTTGCTTCCCATGATCATATCTCTGTTCTTCGATAAGCAGCGGAAACTAGTCTTTGCACTGGTTGCCAATGCTGTAGTTACCACTGCGTTCTATACAATTAAACCAGTGCTTCTTAAACTAGATGATATTTACGGGCTTATCTCTTATATATTTGTTATGCTGGGGGCCTTTGTTATTCTATACGAGCTTCTGAATCGTGGAAAAGAAATTAACAGACATTTAAGCAAATCCATGAAGTCAGAACAGGATTTGCTCATCCGGACGGTGATCATGGACCGACAGACCAAGTATGACGCCCTGACGGATATGTATAATCATAAGACGTTTCATGAATATCTGGACAATCTGATTGTCCAAAGCGATAAATATGAGCTGCCACTGCAATTGGCCATTATCGACATCGACAATTTCAAACATGTAAACGATACGTTCGGACATGCCGTAGGTGATGTGATCCTTGGGCGCGTGTCCAGGGTCATAAAGCAGGCGATTCTGTCTCCAGACGATATTACAGCAAGATTTGGCGGGGAGGAATTCGCCGTGATTTTTACGGACAAGACCCCTCAGCAAGCGTTCGATACGATCGAACGCATCCGGACACAGATTGAGACCCTGAGCCATCATGAGATGAACGGCAAGAACGTAACTGTTAGCATCGGCCTGGCGTCTTACCGCTACGGCACAGGCAAGGCCGCTATTTTCTCGGAAGCCGATTCCATGCTGTATGCAGCCAAACGTAGCGGAAAAAACCAGACAATCACACAATTGCAGCATACAGCTGTATAACCCGCAAGTCGATCCTTAAGTCGTAGGAGGACATCCTTGCGGGTTTTTAATTACATACTGAGGAGGTAAAATCCATGACTAATCGTTTAATGTCACGTATCGAAAATGTTCAAAAGAACAATTCATTCTCCGGAACGATCCTTGTTAAACATAAGAATGACGCTCTTGTCCACGCCGGCTATGGTCATGCCAATCGGGCAGAACAATTGAACAATCATACAGGTACACGTTACGGTATTGCATCCGGATGCAAAATTTTCACAGCCACTGCCATTTGCCAGCTTGTAGAAGAAGGTAAACTTTCTTTGGCTACCAGGCTGAGTGAATGCCTTGACGTAGAGTTTCCTCACTTCAACGAGAACATCACGATACACCACCTTCTGACGCACACATCCGGTGTACCTGATTATTTTGATGAAGAAGTAATGGATGACTTTGAGGAATTATGGATTGAGAGGCCTATGTACCATATGCGCCGATTGCACGATTTCCTGCCGCTGTTTCAAGATGGGCATATGAAGTTTGCGCCGGGCGAACGGTTTCACTACAACAACGCAGGGTTCATCCTGCTTGGATTAATCATCGAGAACGTCAGTGGTTTGAAGTTTACAGACTATGTACAATCACATATTTTTGATAAGGCAGGAATGACGGATTCCGGTTATTTCGCACTCGATGCCCTTCCAGGAAATACGGCAACCGGTTACGTTGATCTTGAAGACGGTACGTGGAAAACAAATATGTATTCGCTGCCGGTACAAGGTGGTTCTGACGGTGGGGCTTTTGTTACAGCGGAAGATATGCTCCGATTCTGGGACGCGCTTATGAACCGCAAGCTATTAGGAGAAACACTTACTACAAAATTACTTACACCTCATGCCGAAAGCGAAGACGGTGATTTCTACGGTTACGGCGTATGGATTGGAAAGAAAGACGAAAGTGTGTTTAAGTATCATGTGATGGGCTATGATCCTGGAGTGTGCTTTCATTCGGCTTACTATCCTGCTTCAGACATCAAGCTTGCGGTATGCGCCAATATCTCTATGGGCGCCTTCGATATGATGAGGGAAATAGAAGATGAACTGCTGAATTATCGTTCCTACTGCAACCCTTGAATTACATTTTTCGTCAGAAAAGAAAATGGATTCATAAAGGGGAGTTAATGATGAAAAGGGGAATAAAGTTACTAGCTGCTGCATGTGCTTTAAGTCTGATGTTTGCTTTTCGTGTGCCGGAAGCTTCAGCCTTGAAGTGTGCTGCTCCGCCGAAACCTGTGACGGAAGAAATGGCTTATTCCGCACTGACATTTAAAGGCACACTCGTCTCCGAAACGTCTAATTCTTCAACCTTCCGGGTGTCCACGTGGTGGAAAGGTGATTCCTCACAAGCAACGGTTACGCTGAAGGCAAATATATGGATCAAATTTGAACTAGGAGAGGAATATATTGTATTTGTAGGTAAACAAAACGGAGAGCTGAGTCCTAACTTGTGCGGCAACACGGCTCTTTCCTCAGATTTAGATGTCAAACCATTGGGTCCGGGAACTCCCGTCTTATCTCCTCCTGAATTAGAAAACCTTGCGTTAGAAGCTACCACCTTAGGGACCATCATCGTGAGTATCATGGGCTTAATTGGCGTGATCCGCAGCCGATTGTTCTGACAATAGCAAGCCACTTTAAGCCTTATGTCATTTTCAACAAACGGTTAAACTGGGTAACCATTAGGGATTGGGTCGAACCAATCCTTCTTTCTTACGTAGTAGAAGATTAAGAAACATCATTTTTGTGACCAGGAGGTTTTCGCATGAAATTAAGATGGCTCGGCATTACACTTGCGCTCATTCTGTTATCCGGTTGTTCCTTGGTAGAGGAAGTGAACAATTCTTTGGACTACACAGAGCAAGCCACCTCGTTTATTAACGAAGCGTCTCAGTTTGCAGGCAGCATCCCTGATCTGGCACAAGAGGCCGTGAGCAATAGCAATGCTATGGAAAAGCTAACCGAGCAGTTGGACAACATGAAGGCCCGCATCTCTGAATTTAACGGGCTGGAAGCTCCTGCGTTTGCCAAGGACATTCACGAGCAGCTTGCAGGCTACAATGAAACGCTAAGCCAACAAATTGACGACTACAAAGAACAAATCCAAAATGGCGTGACCGATTTCAAAAACACGGAAATGTCCCAAACACTGGACAAAATTCAAGAGACGATGGACCAGATACGCAGCTTAGCTCCCTAATCCTTAGCGCCTCCTGCGACCAGCATTTCTACGGATGTTCTATCTATTGATTCGGATACGTTTTTTTCAGGAAATCTACGGACTGGTTAATCAACGCTTTTAAAACTTCCGTATCAATATCCGCAACCTTGTTAATGTACACGCACGCTTTTCCAGCTGTATGCTTTCCGAAATCCTTCAACAAAGCCTCACGCTCTGTATTACCGGTTGCGAAGTATAAGCTGATTTTGGCCTTACGGGGTGAAAAACCTACCAACGGCGCATCGCCTTCGTGACCGGATTCATATTTATAATGATAGGCACCAAATCCAATAATGGTCGGTCCCCACATCTTCGCCTCATAACCTGTTGTGTCCGTAAAAATATCCAGCAATTTGTACGCGTCCTCACGTTTTTTGGGATTATCGACATTTTCAATAAACTCAAGAACACTGTTGTCTGTTTGCTTCGTCTTTAACTCGTACATGATTAACCTCTTCTCTTCATTTCGTAGTAAGTATTTCAGCATTCAAATGACGGGAAGTCATATCTAGATAACTGCCGATGAAACATCCGCTCCCACATTTCCCATTGTTCAGCAGACAAATCCCCGACGATCTGAAGTCCTGATGGTTCAACCGATGCATATAAGTATACGGCTGAGCCCTCTTCTTCTCCATACCACATTGGACACGCATTGTCTTTTACAATATATTGCGGCAAGGAACGGTATACTTCTCCGAGATGTTGCCAGGTCACATCTTTAAAGTCATGAAATTCTAAGCAATATACACGATCTATCGAGACGTTTCCATTCTCATCTGGCGTAATTTCACGATTGTCATAAAAACATATATTCACATCAAACACCTCAGCTATACCCTATTTTCTTACGTATTCCTATCCATAACAGATGGAATCCCCGGCATGACGGGTTCAATCCCTTCAAACAAAAATGAAATGTCATTCAAATATTGTCTAATGTACGCCTGGGCGTAAGGTTGTTCATGAATCAGACTGGACGTCTCCCTCGGATCTGAGGAATGGTGGCAGTAGTTCTCAATCATAACCATGACAAAGAAACATTCCAGATGCCGGACATAGCCTCTTTCAAGTCTCCTTATACTCTCATAGCCTTGGATATACTTCCTTCGAAGCTTCGGATTAAGCTCTAATAACGCACCTGCTATATCGTACAAAAAATATCCATATCCACACATTCCAAAATCAATCGGTGCAGGCAGTTCTTCGCTGAACACGATATTCCCCGAGTGCAAATCACCGTGAATGAGGCCGTAGTTATCATCGTTTGAACTCATGGCAGAGAGATCCGATCGTATCTTCTCAGCCGCCACTTGATATAAACCCCATCCTTCACTTGATAAAAAACAAGAATAATACCGTTCCAGCCTCGCCATCTTTGTCCTGAAACTGTCAATATCCCATGCAGGCCGAACAAAATCGGCCGGAGGATTGAAATCCATCGTAGCTTGATGAAGCTTCCCCATCAACAGCCCCATTTGAAAAGCGTGATCATCCGTTATCTCCTTCAGATGCTCTCCCTCAACCCAGTGCATTATCGTGACATAGGGACGATGGTATCCCTCATCGGTGTCCACTTCCAACACATAAGAGCCATCACGGCTGGCCACTCCAACAGGCACACTCAGATCCTCCAACTTGTTCAATTCTTGAAGAAATACAAGCTCGGAACGAATTTCCTCTTGCTCATCCGATCCGAATGAATCCGCAGCAAATAGACTTGCGTGGGACTTGCCTCTATTTTATACGTAATCGTGTCCGATAGGCCAATAAATTGAATCTTTTCCCATGCCACGTCATACTGCTGAAGTGCCGTTAAAGCGATTTTCCCCGCCCGAATTAACAAATCTCTTCGGTGATCATCCGTATCATATTGAAAAAATGGTTTCATCTGTTCTCCTCCTTAGGTAGTTTACCTGCTACCATTGTGAGGTCATTGTATTCCGAAAAATATATAGCAAACGGTTTAAAAAATGTTTTACACAAAAAAGCCACGTCAGAATAATTCCAACGTGACCTCTGAACACTTATTTTTTGGAATAAATGATTTTCTTAATGCTGTCGATGGACAGGCAAAATTGATCCGACAATTGATTCATCGTAACACCGTAAGAATATTGCTGGCGGATCTTATCGTTCCTATGGTTCAGGTATGTTCTGCTTCCTGTATTTTCGCCCCACTTCTTGCGTAATCCTTTCGGCTTAGGGACGTATACGATACCGCCGCCATGGACATATTTCTGAATTTCCTTCAGCAACTCTGCCGGAAATATTTCATCTGCATTGATATACTTCATTCTAGACTCTGCTCCTTAAGAAAATAGTTGATTTTCAAGGCAGCAAAGTTTGCAAAATAAATCAAAATCACCCTATGTGAATTCAGCGGTCATTTTTAATCAGCTCCATACAAACAACCGCCGTTGTTTATATTGCAAACCTGCATGGAGCAAACCTTAAACCTTCCCATAACGATCCTCCTTTTGTGGAATTATCTCTCAATTATATAATACAGACAGGGTTTGTAACCTTCTGGAAGATCCGGCCATCTAATTAATGAATTTAATCATTAAATATATCGATCATTAACCCTTTGAAGGGAGGTTTTTACTTTTGGAATTTGAGCAGGAATTAGAGGTTGAGCGCGCTCAGAAAGGAAGTCATGAGGCGTTTATCCATCTCACAAAGCCACTAGAGTTACAGATGTACAACATAGCGAAGGCGATTGTCAGACAGGATGAGGATTGTGCCGATGCAATGCAAGAAGCCATATTGAAAGCCTACAAATCGATTGCTAATTTAAGAAATCCGTCTTTTTTCAAAACATGGCTGTTCCGCATCCTCATTAACGAATGCAATACGATTCTCCGCAAACGCAGTAATGTGGTATCCCTGTTCGGCCATGAGGACGCACAAAGCTCTACACCGAACACAGATTTGAACATAGACCTACGCGAAGCCGTGTACAGATTGGAAGAAGTGTCTCGAACAATCGTTATTTTACACTATTTTCGTGATTTACCTTTACGTCAGATTGCAGAAATGCTCGATTTGAATGAAAGCACTGTTAAAACACGTCTCCATAGAGCCCGGACAACGTTGTCACAGTGGCTGGCTAATCACAGGGAAAGGAAGATTAACGTATGAACAATGACCTTACTCACGAGCTTGAGCAGTTAAAACAAGAAGTGCAGGAATTGCCTAAAATGATCCGGTCACGTCTCGACAGTACTTATCAAAGCTTGGAAGAAGGTTCGCACCTTAATCAGAAAAAACAATCCGTACGAAAAAAACGGCGTTTCGCTGGCATCCTGGCCGCAACTGCCGCATCAACATTGCTTATTATCGGATCGGGTTTCATCTCCCCTGTGATGGCCGAAACGCTTAAAAATATACCGGTTGTTGGTAGTCTTTTCATAAAGGCAGGGGATGAAGGCCTTAAAAAAGCAAGCAAGCAGGGACTAACAACGCATGCAAATCAGAGTGTAACTCATGAAGGAACTACACTAAGCATTTCAGAGCTGCTGTACGACGGAAGCCGCATTTCCATGGTCCTGACGCGAGAAACTAGTGATGGTAAGAATGAAACGTTTAGAGATTGGTGGGACCATATCGATGATAAAAATCAAGCGAGTTATATACGATTCTTTGTAGATGACAAAGAATTAAATGTTGGCTATACAATGTCTTACACAGGCGAGGATGCAAAGAATTCTACCATCATAACCTTGTCTCCAGACAGCTTGCCTGATGAATTCAAATGGAATGTCGTGATCTGGGATATAAAAACCGAGCAGCAGTTCAAACTCATCATTCCGGTTAAAAAGAATACAACGAATAATGTGATTCTGAAGCCGGAAGAACTAAAATCACATGACAATATTAATATGACGATCAAGAAGCTCGAGATAACCCCGGCTACGATGCGGTTGGAACTAACGATTACAGGTAAACCAGGACAGGACATCAAAGAAATTGAAGAAGCGATTCCTAGTCAATATAAAATAATGGGTTCCATTGATATTAATTATGATGTAATGAATGATAAAGGCGAACTTGCCGGATCCATCGGTGGAAATGGATACGGATCCGATGGTATTTATGAATACACCTTCATGTTTGAGCCATTCCGGGCTCTACCGCAATCGATCACCATTAAACCGTACGTTCAAAAGGGTGAGCAGAAAGAATATATACCAGAACTTGAATTCCAGTTGTCTGTTCCAAAATAAATAAAACAAGCAGCCTGTCACTTTGAATATGACAGGCTGCTTTGCGTTTAATCGATTCGGTTATTCAAAAATATTATTCCTTTACCGCTGCTTTCAGAATTTCAATTTTTTGTTCCTTAGGCATATCTGTGGTGGTTGAAATACTGTATTCGAATTTGTCGGTGTGCCAAAAAACATATTTTGGATAGATATGCGCCGGGAAGTCATCTTCAAAGAAACCTTTCTTCTTGCTTCCCTCTGAATCCAATGTATATTTAGAAATGGCTAATATGTCTTTTCCGTTCGTATACTCAAGACGGATGGTTGCCGCCTCTTTCCAATCTATCTTTTTCACGTAGATCGGTTTTCCGCTCTTTTTACCTTCGGCTCTTACTTCATCAATGAACTTTCCTTCTGTTGGACCTTCAATTCTCGCTTTGGAGAATTTATATCCCTCTGGGAGATTTGAAGGGTGCTCCAAGATGGAGCCCTCCAAAGTAGAAGCTTTTTTCAAGTAGTCCTCGTATGAGGTGTAATGATCTATCCCTCCCCAATAGCTTAGATCAAGTCCGCTGTTCAAGTCTTTATATTTATGATACAAGACATACATATCACCCGACTCTTGGGTTAGCTCCTTAACTCGATTGATCTCACTTTCGATAAGCTTTTTTTCCTCTGCAGGTATAGCTTTGGCTGCTTCCGCTGCTTTTTTAACAGCTTTTTCGTGTTCTTTCTTGTAGCTCTCAAGATTCTCCGAAGAAGCCATGATTTCCTTAGGAAGGCTATAATTCAGCTGATTATTCACAGCGGATTTTGAATCCTGTTCCAATTGAACGGAAGCCGCTTGTGGATCGCTCTTTGCATCGCTTTCCTTAGCATTAACCAGCGTCACGCTGCCAAGCGCCAGAATCATCGTCATCCCCAAAATGGACAGGCGATAAGATTTTTTGTTAAAGTGTTTGATCATTGTAAGTCTCCTTTTCATTTGTTTATGCGTGGCGGACAGGCCGGCAAGCCCCGGCTGATGATGGTTTCCTGAAAAATATTCCAGCACATGGATGATCGTTTGCCCGTATGCATTGTTTTGCTCCGAGCTCATCCGATCCAGCATGCATGCATCGCAGGCCATCTCTTGATCCTGCCTTGCTTTATGTACGGCAAGCCATAATAATGGATTAAACCAATGAAGGATCAGAATAATGTGCATGATCCAATTCACCGCCACATCCCAGCGCCGTATATGGGCGAACTCATGTGCCAAAATATATTGAATTTGTTCCTTTTTCAACGTGACAAGCAAATTAGGGGAAATAACAACCGCAGGTTTATAAAAACCGACCACGGCAGGTCCGGGAATGCTCTCCGACGCCACAAACCGCACTTTACGCTTCACGCCCAATAGCTGCTTCGTCTCATGAAACAATGCCGATAAAAGAGGCGTTTCAATAGAGCGGCCTGCGCGCAGGGCTTGTTTCAATCGAAGGTGGTCGTATACCGTTTTCGCTGCAAGAAGCAGCACACCCGCAAGCCAAACCGACATCAGTATACTGGTGAAGCCTATTTGCTTGAACCCGCTCCACCAGAAGTACGTTTTCTGCGTGTTTCCTGATTCACGAGGCGGAATTGGCGCTTCCCCCGTTTCCCTTATAAGGCTGTTTCTCTCTACTATGAAAGATTGCTCTACATGAGCTGCGCTCTCGGCCCCTGATCCTTTCCACAAATTATGCCAGAACGACGAACCTTGAGTTTGCTGATGAATACTGGGTACTATGCCCTCAAGAGAAAAAACATTATACAGGCTAAGCGAAGATTCCGGTGCCCAAGGAAGCAGCAAGCGGATTACTACAGGAACCCAAAGCAAATACTTCCATCTGGCTTCGAGCTTGTTTTTCATTAAAAATTGCAGGATGAGGACAAGGACAATCAGGATACCGGCCATGAATGATCCACGGATTATCCATTCAAAAAAAGATAATAAACTTGCATGCAATGAAGGACTCATCTCGTATCTCTCTTTTCCGGTTCACCGTAGCTGCCGTTTTCGTCAAATAGAGCCTTCAGATCTTCGATTTCCTGCGCATTCAGCTTTTTATCCTCTAAGAAATTGGCCAGCATCGGCTTTAATGCCCCGCCATACAGCTTTTTCATAAAGGATTTGGTTTCGGATCGTAGGTATTCCTGCTCGCTGATGAGAGGATAAAACAGTTGGGTACGCTTCGAGTTCGTTTCCAGCTTCGCCCCCGCCGCTTCCTTCTGCACCAATCGGCTGAGGAGCGTCCGGGTCGTATTCGGGCTCCAACCCATTTGATCCGTCATTTGCTTTACGACCTCACTAGATGGGCAATCCGGATTTGTCCATAAGACGCGCATGATTTCCAGTTCTGCATCCGTAATCGATGGTATTTGATTCATGCATGAAACCTCCAAAGTCAATTCACTTAGACTACATATGTAGTTACAATATATGCTACATTTGTAGTTTGGTAATGTCAACATGTTTTGGTAGAGAAAAATATCTCGTTTTGTTACATGCAAAAATGTTTCACACCGCCTGTTGGAACGATGATCTACAAAAGAACCCTATTTGGCTCAAAATATTATTTTTTTACCGCTGCTTTCAGAATTTCAATTTTTTGTTCCTTAGGCATATCTGTGGTGGTTGAAATACTGTATTCGAATTTGTCGGTGTGCCAAAAAACATATTTTGGATAGATATGCGCCGGGAAATCACCTTCAAAGAAACCTTTCTTCTTGCTTCCCTCTGAATCCAATGTATATTTAGAAATGGCCAGCGTGTCTTTCCCGTTCGTATACTCAAGACGGATGGTTGCCGCCTCTTTCCAATCTATCTTTTTTACGTAGATGGGTTTTCCACTTTTTTTACCTTCGGCTCTCACTTCATCAATGAACTTTCCTTTTGTTGGACCTTCAATTCTCGCTTTGGAAAACTTATATCCCTTTGGCAGGTTGGGAGGCTGTGCCAAGATGGAGCCTTCCAAGGTAGAAGCTTTCTTCAAATAATCCTCGTATGTGGTGTAATGTTCGATCCCTCCCCAAAAGCTTATATCGAATCCGTTATTCAATTCCTTGTATTTATGATACAAGACAAACACATCATCCGATTTTTCAGCCTGCTCTTTAACCCTATTCATCTCATTTTCGATAAACTTTTTGTCCTCTGCAGGTATAGCTTTGGTTGATTTGGCTGCTTTTTTCACAGCGGTTTTTGGGGCCGCCGTCTGGGAGGATGCCGCCTCCGCCGCGAGGTTTACGGAAGAACCCAGTAATAAAATGCTGCTTAGTGTTGCGATTGCTACTTTTGTTGCTGCTTTCATTCTGTAATACTCCTCTCCTATGAGTTATAATTTGATAAAACTACAGCTGTAGTTACTAGTTAATACTACAATTGTAGTTCGATAATGTCAACATGGTTTGTGAAGAAAAAAATTTTCGCTTTTGTTACATGCAAAAATGACCCGCATGATGAATTTATGCAGATGTTCAAAAAGGGGTATACGGACGATAAGGTTTCCGTTAGCGGTAGTACAAGGCATCGACATCCGAATATGGTGTTTGAGGTCGCTCAAAAGCCTAGCTTTCAGCTAGGCTTTTTGCGGGCAATCATTTTTGTCATCGCATGCTGGTGCGGAATACCGGATGAATTGCAGTCGAATATTACTTCGGAGCTGTCTTGGATCAACCAGTCATGATAATGCGTAAGCAATTCTCCGGAAATCCACTTATACGCATTCGGTTCATTTTCAGGTGGTGGAGCTATAAACGGTTTATTCACAAAAACATTAAATACATGGATACCGTTCGGATTCGTAAATTGCTTGTAATTGCTGAAAATCTCATCCCTGTAATCTGGCTTGATGTAGTGCAAAACACCGCTAGAATAGATAATGTCGAAGCTGCAATCTAATCGGTGATCCAAAATATCAGCTTTAAAAACATGAATAGGTACACCGATCTTATCTGCAAGTCGCTTCGCCTTCTCAATACCGGCATCAGAGACGTCAAATGCAGTTACATCATATCCATTCCTGGCAAAAAACACGGCATCCTTCCCCTCACCGCAGCCAATGTCCAGCAGTTTCAGATGTCTTGTTGGCGGCATCAGTTCAAGCACCTGGTAGCATGTTCGTGACGGCTCAAGTCCCCAATAGTATTCAGGTGTCTTATATTCTTGCTCATAAATAGTGATTGGTTTATCACTCGAAACATATCCTAAAAGCTTGTCGACGCTCACCCCCAACACCTGAGATAATGCCGGCAAAATGGATATGTCGGGCATCGTTTGAGCCGTTTCCCACTTGGACACCGCCTGATAGGTGATCCCGAGAATCTGTGCAAGCCCCTCCTGTGTTAATCCTTTTTCTTTACGATAAATGTTAATGTTTTTAGCCAGTTTTTCTTTCATTCGTTATCACTCCCTATAGCTCAAGTTTATTAATGATATAAGGCGTGCACAATAACTTCACAATTGATTTTGGCTGGGATTCAACCCAGAGTTGAATTCAGAGCATAAAAAAAGAGTAGTACAAAGCGTTATCCATACTTTGTACTACTCCATTTATCAAATTTTTAGTTAGTCTCAGTTAAAAATAACGGCATCCAGCGAGTATGCTCCTGCACCCATCAAGGCAACAGCCAGAGCAACAGCTATAATAAGAAGGTTAAACTCATATCCATTTGCTGTTGCCCAGTACCCGTTCTTGCCGTGTACTTTGACGATGGCTCCAAGCATTGCAAGGATAATCAGCGCAGCACCAAGGATTGTCAGAAATCCGGATGCAAACAGCAATCCGCCAACAAACTCCATCAGGCCAGCCAGCACTGCCATTGTGACACCAGGCTTAATGCCAATCGACTCCATCCAGCCGCCGGTTCCTTTTGGACCGTAACCGCCGAACCAACCGAACAATTTCTGTGCACCGTGCGCGATGAACGACAAACCGAGCACCAGACGAAGAATAAGCAATCCTAATTCCATATTCATTATTAATTCCTCCATTAAATTTTGAGTTTAGTTTGTTCACCAAAAAAATCTCGATGTTAAGATATATGTCCAAAAATAGCTTCGATTTCTGATCGATTATGAGCTATTAACGAGCTATTCAAAGCTACAACTTATTCATTTCGAAACTTACCCCTTTCAACTAGCTTACTTTAATAAAGTTAATAACCTTGATATTAAGATACTTTATTTATACTCCTCTGTCAACCCTAATATGCCTAAATCATTTTTTGAACACAGAACAAAAACATCCGCTGAATCCAGCGGATGTTTGCAAAACCCAATATGTTTTTCGATTAAACAACTTATCAATTTCAATACTACCTAAGTCAGCCTATGTTAGTTAGACCCCTACAGATGTCGTTTCCGGCAATGTACTGCCACCATCAATCACAACTTGTGTGCCGGTAATATAACTGGACTCATCCGATGCAAGGAATGCAGCCAGTTCGCCAACTTCTTCCGGCTTTCCTAATCGTTTCAGCGGAACAGCGTTCGCAATTCCTTCGATGACCGATTCCGGATTGTCGGGATTCGATTCTTTTCCAATCTGCTGCGCCATTGGTGTATATATGTAACCCGGGCAAATGGCATTCACATTAATTTGATGCTCGGCCATCTCTGCTGCGAGTGAACGGGTGAATCCGATAATCGCCGATTTCGTAGTTGCATAGGCTACTTCGCCTGGATCGGCAACCATATATCCGGTAACGGACGACATATTCACGATTTTACCGTACTTTTTCTCGATCATATAAGGAATTACAGCTTTTGAAACGTTCCATACACCGTTGATATTCACTTGAATATGGAAGTCACGGGTATCGTTTGGCATCTCAGGGAAGTTCCCCAGTCGAATGACCCCGGCATTGTTGACTAGCACATCAATATTACCGAATCTCGCATGTACTTCAGCTACCGTATTTTTTACTTCATCGAAATTCGTCACATCTACTTTAAAACCTGCAGCTTGAAAACCTTCCGTCTCAATAGCTTTTGCCGATTCAAACACCTTGTCATCGCGGTCAAACAGCATAACATGAGCTCCATGCTTAGCTAATACTCTCGCAATCCCTTCTCCGATGCCCATTGCGGAACCGGTAACAATAGCAGTTTTTCCATCCAGTTTTTTCATCGCAAATCCTCCAGTTTTAATGAGACAAAATTTTTATAAAAGCTTGTCTATCTATAGCGTAGCATAACTATATAGACAAAGAAAATTTTGGATCAAAACAGTTTGAGATAGTTGTTTTCAATAATGATAAAATGATGTTTCTCATGTATAGCCAGAAGCTGAACTGCCTGAATTAGATTAGGATACTTAGCTATCGGATCCAAAAACACAAGGTGTCCCGCGATATCTTCTTCAATATTTTTAACTAAAGCTTCCATTTCATTTGTCTCGTTTAACAGCAATTGCTTTAATTCTCTCCCATTCATAGAATATCGTATCTTTTTTGGTGGTATCAAAATCCAAGGGGCGTACATCCCTCTTCCCTTTTTTTCTTTAAATTCTGTGTATATGTCATGTATTTCAGTTGCAAACTGCTTATTTCTTTTCATTTTGGCATATGGAATGAGTACGAAAGAGAATTTGGTTGCGAACTTAAGCATTCTTAAAATTAAATATAAGTGATATACATGCTCTCCAACTGACCATTTTCCATCTTCTTTTCGATCCCATAGTTTTTCTTGTGACAGTGATTGTATCTTGGGCATAAAATGACATCTTTGCTCAGTTAATGTTTGAAAATGTTTTGCTATACTTTCAGATTTCATTTACTAGAGTCCCCCGTAATTATAATATCGCGAATAACAAAATCATCTTCTTGTCATGCGGAATCCTGTTCTCATGAATTATATTCCTCCTTAAATTGAGGAATAATTTGTAACCTAAACTCGTTATTCCAAGTATACAGAATTACACCTTGGAGTGTCCAAGTTCATTCGGGAATTAAAAACAACAAAGGCGCACAGATTGCTGTCATCCCTTATGTGCCAAATATTTTGTCAGAAAAAAACATCCACTGAATCCAGCGGATGTTAGTAAGCTCCATATATTTTCCCTTTAAACAATATATCTATTTCACGGTAAACCCTGCCGGGGTTAACACTCGCTGCGGAGACTCATAAAACTCCTTGACTCCAATACCAAGCTGACCAAACTTATTGTTATACCCGTACACCCACAGTTTCCCTCCACGAATCCAATACATATTACGATTAGCCGTTTCAACAAAGGATACATTCTGATACAATTTTTCACTCTTTGTTACAACTGCCGTGTATCCGAAAAAGAGCATCTCATTGTTCTTTGTTATAAGCAAACCCCCGTCACTGCTCAGTGACATCGACTTTACATTCAGATTTTTACCTACCGAGGTTAATTCTCTTTCGGTGATCCGGATAGGTTTATCTGAAATTTTAACCGGTTTAGACATTCGCGATGGTACACGATCATCCAGTTGTCTGGCAGTATTGTCCCCCCATGCCCACAGGTCATCTTGCCGGTCTCTAGCAACCAGATAATCCCCATTTGCTTGTGCGGATGCCACATCCACAATATTTTTAAATCCGGGCATAACCTTGGCCTGCGTCTTTCCACGAATAATGCTGTTTTTCCAGTACCACAGCGTACCATCCTTTTTCACGGCATACCCACGAAAGCCTCCCATAGATACTGCTTTTACATCACTAATTTCGATTTTACGGTAATGATTATGCACATATTGCTCGGCCCCGCTATTATTCCAGGCAACGCCACCCAACTGATACACATTTCCGTTTTTAGTTAAAACTGCAACAGACCGCTCATACACCTGAATGTCGGCGATAGGCTCAGGCATGAGATCTATAAGTGTAGGAGTCCCGGTTACTTTTTTAATTCCGAGCCAGTTAAGATCGCCCCATCCGTACAATTCCCCCTTCTTGTTCAGAAGCAGGGAAAAGTTTTGTCCCGCCTCTAGCTTATTTACATCTTTAAAGACACCCAAGGAAACAGGCGATAAAATTTCTGCCGCAGACCCTTCCTTGATCTGATTTTTCCGGTTATCTCCCCAACCATACACCGTTCCATTGTTGCTTAGAGCCAATACATGTGACTCACTAGCCGCGACGCTGACAGGGGAAGGCACCTTGATTACACTAGGCTCGTAGGGAATCGCCATACTTGAACTTACGCCTAGCTGGCCTGAATTGTTAGCGCCCCAACTCATCAGAGCACCATCATTCCTAATGCCTAAATAGTGATCTGAGTCGGAGGTTGAAGAGTTACCGTAAGTGATGGCTCCCATATCATTTAGATCTGAGTATGCCTTACTACTTAGTGATGACGACCCTGTATCCCATGAATAGAAACGACCATTGTTTTTTAATACAACGGGGCTATCCTTAAAAATCCCAACCACACCATCGGCTATCTTCCCTGGAATTTGTACAAACACTTTATCCGTATCTATGTATGACCAGAACTCAAAGGATTCACTAATGAAAGTCGGGCGTCCGTTCAGAAGACTTATCTCTTTCATGGCTGGAAGGTCCTTAAGCTTCTGTGGAGTCACGGTGTCCACTCTTTCATGAAAATAACTTTCTGATCCATCTTTGTTTTTCTTGGTGATATTCCCCTGTTGTTTGGAGCTTAAAATAATACTCATGTCTCCCCATGCCCAAACAGCACCGGATTTATCAAGTGCCATGTAGTTGTCTCCATAGAGGCTGTGGTAGCCAATATGTATTTGTTCTATATTGCTCAGCTGCTTCACTGTCGTCAGTTTTACACTAGGCTTAACTATCTTTCCTGTACCTGTGGAGGCTGAGGTTTTGCTTATTTCCCATTTATAGACCGTACCATTCTTGTTCAGAATCAGACCATTTCCATCTGAATCCACGGCGATCTGCGTCGCACCCTTCATTTCGGTAACTTTTATAGGAGTTTCTGATTGCCCATAAATCCCCCATACCCACACGATCCCTTGTTCTGTCAACGTTCCGGCAGCAGCACCGTTAGCCGTAATTTGCTTCACATTCTTTATCGATTCTACTTTCTTAGGAAGGCGCCACTGGGTTGCTTTGCTCGTATATTTCTCACCGGTCAATTCCGGTGGAACATTCCCCCATGCCCACAATGAGCCCTTTCCATCGACAGCATAGGAGGTTCTGTCTCCTGCAGCAAATTTATTCTTGTTCTTTATCGTTTGCTGCCATAGAGGCTCCGAATTTCCCGGTACAGCCGGTGCCTCTTTTTCCAAGTCAGAGTCATCTTTATATAACTCATACCAATCCGGCTTATCATACAGATCAGATCTGTCACGGACAGGGATTGGAAACGTTGTTGTATATCCGGACTCTTTTCCATGAGCGTTCATTAATGTAATCCCAATTTCTTTATTTATGACCTTGTTTCTGTCTACCGGTGGGGTAACTAAAGAAAAGTATCCCTTCTTATTCACAAGTGCAGATGTTTCGGAAAGGGTGGTGCTCACATATTTCAAACCGGTTCCTTCTTTGACGAATTCACCTGTTGAAATAATAATCTTGACCTGTTCACCGATAACATCCGGAGCCAGCCCTTGAACACTCAGAGATTCATCGTCATTCTGTGTAACATCAAACGTATAGATGGCCTCTTCAGCATGAACTTTCGCCAGGCTGCTTCCATCCAGCATAAAACTCAATAGAAACACAAATACCATTGCCATCTTCAATATTGCAGCCTTGCTCCTCAAAAAGATCACTCCTGTTCGACAACTCTTTGTTATATGAATCAATTATTGTATCGGTTTAATGCATGTCTTTCTTTATAGTTCAGGGCATAACAAAAACATTATCGACGCACCTCAAAGAAGACAGACCGCATTTAGTGGTAGTTTTTCTTGCGAGATAAAGATGTAGTTACTCCGAAGCTTATACTTTCTTAATCTTAACAAAAAAGCGCACAGACTTTGTCTGCACGCTGCTTATAATTATGAATCGCTCTAGTTCACTTATAGTTCTGGCTATGCCCGCTTGATAACAGGGATATAAATTTCCATCACCGCTCCGGTCTCTTCATGACAACGCTCATCATAGAACTCAAACTCCACTTTACCAGCAGCGTATTCATAGCCTGAACGAGGAAACCAATCCTCAAAAATATACTTCCACGTTCCGGCAACGGTCTTCACAAATTCCCCATCCGCGTAATCCGCAGGCGGTGTCGTAAACACCGCATAGGTTGCCTCCGGCACTACTCCTTGGAAGAGCCCTTCCTCCTCAGGGGGCAGCTCATCTCCCTTCACTGCGGCTACATAGGTAAATCTTCCGGTATCCATATCAACAGGAAAACACACAAAGTACTCACCGTGTTCCTTTGGCTGAACCATCTCATACAGCTTGGCTTCAAGCCCGGTAATGTCAAAATGGTTCCAAAATGCCGGGATTTCACGGTCTTTGCGGTTGCTCTCATATGTTGTTTCAAGCGCATAACCGATAATACTGAACGCAGGCTTGCTAATGATTTTCGGCTCCAATATGATGCCTCCTGACAATTGCAGTTTTTTATATAGGGTTAGATCAACCTTACCCGGAATTTGACCACTCGAATGCTTGCGATACTGCTCAGGGGAGCAGTCATATACTTTCCGAAACGCTTTGCTGAACCCTGCATGTGTCTCAAATCCATAATCCATGGCAATATCAATCACTCGCTTTCCACGAGCCAATTGGGCTGCAGCATGAGCGAGACGTCTTCTTCTGACATACTCCATCACAGGCAGACCGACATATGCGGCAAACAGCCTGTAGAAATGGTATGGTGAAAAGCCTGCGATATCCGCCAAGTCATCCACCGTGATTTTGTCTTGAAGGTGTTCCTCTATATAATCAATACTCTTCTGAAAACACTCCATGTAACTCACGTGCGCGCCTCCCCCCGATCGGTAACTGTTATTGTATCATCACCCGATATCACTGGCTGTTCTAAATTTGTCATCTTCATTGAACCCAAAAAGCAGAGATCCGTTTAGGACCTCTGCTTCTGCAATACCCTAATTTTCAATTCTACGTTAAACAATCTACCCAGCGGCCCTACCTTACATCAGGCTAGACCATATAATCTGTTTCGTGCCGAGTATAGACTCCGGAATCCAGGAATATATGGAAGGTACGAACAGGACGACAACAATCTTCTCGACCGGATCCACAAACAGTCCAGATCTTCCTGCTCCCTCCAGCTGAAACGTCCCTGGAGATTCGAAGGAAAGATGATCAATCGCAAGGTCAAGGCCCAGGGCATGGCCCTTGTCTTTGATCTTGCCGCCCCAGTGATAAGCCGGGACATTGAACAAGTGCCGCCGCGTTAACAGCTCAACCGACTTTCTTCCGAGAATACGCTGACCCTCGAAGGTTCCCCCATCTAACAGCATTTGCCCGAACCTCCACAGATCATACAGGGATGAGTATAGGCCACTGTCCGAGCGCGGAGGCTGGATGGAATCGCCATATTGTTCAGTGAGCTTCGTAACATCCCTCTCATCGACCGTGCATACCTCCTGATGGAGTTGTGATGGCACGTCAAAAAAGGTCCGGCTCATCCCAAGCGGCTGCAAAATATGCTCTATTACATAGTCCTCATACCTTTGGCCGGATATACGGGAGATGATTTCACCAAGCAGAGCAAAGCCTACTGTGGAATAATTGTAGGCTTCGCCCGGCTCGCAAACGACGGGGCCTTGAAGCACTTTGACGATCCAATCCTCCGTACCTCCGGCACCCCACCACTCTCTGGGAAATGGCTCATTGTAATAGCCCGTCACCGGCATAATACCGGACGTATGCGTCAATAGATGAAACAGCGTAATTCCCTGATGCATCGGATTGTTGAACTCATCCAAAATCGTAGCCACCGGCTGATCAATGTACAGCTTTCCGTCCTCGATCAGCTTCACGATGGAAACACTGGTAAACGCTTTTGTGATGGAAGATAGCTTGCGCAAGGAGTCCGGCTGCAGCTCTCCCTGACCCGTCGTTCCATGAAGTGTGCCCATGGATCTCCACGCTGCGATCTTTCCCTCATGTGCTACAAGATAACTGGCTGCTTGAATCTTCTTTTGCGACATCAGACCTTGAAAATGTTGATCCAGCTTATTGAGCTGTCTGGAATCCATATGCACCTCCTCGGGTGCTGCACTCAAGGGGCCCTCCAGTACTCGCCAATTGCTCTGCAAAATGCTCATCCATTCTCCCCGCCTTCCTGATATTAGAAACTTTGGACATATTTTAACGAACAAATCTCTTGGCGTCTATATCGATCTTTCGTATTTCATTTCTTAGTATAAAAAATCATTTATTTGTATTCATTCGCCGTGTAAAAAGAGCGGAATCACACCTCCCGGCCCGATTTCCGCTCTCTCAATCACTTTTACAGTACGAATCAATAGGCCCACCAATTGCCTGACATCACGATCATTGAGAACAGCTTGATGCTCTCTTCAAAATAACCTTCCGGCGTAGCATTCACTGTATAATTCCATACAGAATTGAGCCAGCTCTGATTCGAGGAGGATGTCATGGCACTTACACCAAACGGAGCGTAAAATGCTCCACTGTTGTATGTAACAATCGCTGATCCGTTCAAGTCATACCCGGCACGAACGTTGGCCGGATTGCTGCTTGTAGCGTTTTTAATGAAGCTATTCATTTTGTTTATTTGGCTCAACGCACGGTTATCACCGGTCAACAGATAATCTGTTGTGATCCGCCATGGTGTACGCGAGGAGTTATAATAGTACTTTCCATCTTTATCTCCTTCAAGAAAATCAGACGCAGCCGGTTCATAATTGCTGCCTGACATTACAACGAAATCTGGAAGCAACCCGGTATTGGGACTGTAGCTGCTGTGTATCGAGTTGATAATCGTAAAAGTCTTGTCCACTACATTAGTCCACCGGGTATCGCCTGTTGCTTTCTGGAATCCCTTCAGATGGTTAAGCATAAAGTCGGAAGGGCGTGTGGCCGTATCATACGTACCGCTTGTCGCCCAGTCGCCAAGACGCAAGGTCCATTGTGACGAATTCACATCGTTGCTCATTATCGCATTAATGATATCCTTAGCCGCTTGCAAGTAATTGATCGATTCGTTACTCCCCCATTGACGGTCTGCCAGAAGCAAAGCATATGCGATATCCATATCGCCATCCGTTGCGGAGTTGGCTCCATCGATATTTTGGAAGCTGCTGTTCTGTTTCCAGGCCATCAGATAAGGATTATTGTCACTTGGGTGAGCTTTATAATATTGATATAGACCGTCAAAATAAGCCTGGGCACCATTATCATAACCGGCCATCAGCACCGAAAACAGCATACCGTAACCATGCGCTTCCGATACCGTCTCCCCGGCGGAATTGTATTTCACATAGTATTTCCCGGTACCCGCTGGCTTCAGAAAAGATGATTTCCATGTGTTCCATTTTCTCTTAACCGCGTCATCCATCGTACTTTGCGATACATGATTCGGTTTAATCGATCCACTTACATAGGTCGTATGCTGTGGGAAAGGCTTATATCCAGCAAATGACATACCGGCTGGAAATATCAAGGCAGCTGTACAGAATAATAGAAGGGTTTTACGAAAAATGGAATTCCCGCGTTTGCTCATCAACGATCCGCTCCTTTAGGTTGATAGTAGTTAAACTTCATACCATAATCCGGCGCAGCTTGTGCGAATATGGACATCACCTCCTCTAAAGACGGTTGTGATTCTTGGAGCAGAGCATACTTTTCACATAAATAAAAGATTTACTCGGACGAGTATATGAAGTAACCAGTGGGGTGTAGAACTCAGGTGGTATTAAAAGAGTGGAAATTCGATCACATTCTATGAATTCGATATATGTAAGTGTTTTCATTATATTTTATATGTATATTTTTGTAAACTAATAACCGATGGCACAGTGTCCACCGGTTACTTCATTCACAGATTCAGGTTGTAGTTCACGTCCAAGCCCATAAAAAGCCATCTCGGTCCCATGCAATCCGGCCACCGTGCAGCTTCCGAAAAGCCTTTTTCACGTCTTTGGACAAGGACGAATTTCCGTTCTCGTTCACAAATACAAACTGTTCTCCGAAATGTGCCTTTACGTACTCTATGGCATCCTCTTGCCGCAGCGTTCCTGTAAATTTGATTTCCTTCACCATCCACTCTGCGACTTCCTGTGCTGTCACTTCCATGAGGATCACCTCCCTGCAATAGTCCTACTCTCGATTAATTACATGATACCTTATTTCATTAAGCAACACATTAAATTAAATTTATTAAATTATTAAGACCTCTCTTACCATTTAATTTCATAAAAAACTTCACAGAACCCCCTCCTGCTTTTACTCTTGCACTTTCCGCATTTGAGTTGAATCACAACTTTTTATAACACACTGAGAAGTATTTACTTATCCCTATTAATGGGAATCGCGAGGAAGTAGGACCTCCCGTTCCAATTAACTGATCATGCAGAAAACCACTAAACCTGATGTTTAGTGGTTTTTTGATAAATAGATCGGACTGACGTGGTTAAACCGCATGAATGGATGGCCACTTCAGCTCAACACCGGCATTCACAAGAATGCGCTGCAGTGCTTCCAAATGCTCCGGCGTATTGCGGACATCTCTTGGCTTGTTCTGGTGCTCAGTACAGTAAGCTGCCAGGTAGCCCGCCGATTCCCCGATATCCCATTCTACGGGATGCAGCCGGTAGCAGCCATTCGTAATATGGGTCGTGCCGATATTCTTGCAGGCGGCAATCAGGTTGTTCACCCGAACCGGAATCAGACTGCCCAGCGGAATTTCGAACGGCAGACTCGATATATCGATGTACGTCCGCAGCCCTGTGCTTGGGTGCAGGTCGATCCGATAGCAGCCAACGCCCACGGAATCGAAGAAGTCTTCCGCTTTCCCGTCAGGTCTGTAGTCCGCCGCAACATGCTGCTCAAGAACGGTAAACTCCGCTTTAATTCTGCGGGACTCACGGATATATGGCATTTTGGCAAACCCGTCTGGTGTGCCGGCAATGTCCGGCCGCAAGCGCAGGCCAGGATAGCCCTTCCCTCCATCCGGACGCGGTGCTTCGGTCTGCATCCAATACAGGAGTGACAGACTCAGTTCTTTCGCCCGGGCAAGATGCTGCTCCCTCTCTTCCGGCGTTACATCAATAATTGAGCCCAACCAGTAGTCATTCGCCGGCCAGTTCACCACCGTTACGTTACTATCGAAGGTTCCCTCCACGAAATTTTCCCGGTTCACCAGCTGTCTGTAATTCCAAAGCGAGAACGACTTTCCGTCCGGGAATAGACTATATGTGACAGGCTCCAGTGTATGCGGTACAAGTCCAACCCAGCTGAGCTGTTTATCCGGCCAGAAATCCGCTTGATATTCCTTCCAGAAATCGTACCCACTAGGCTGTTCAATCGTATGATCCTCGCCCTCGCAATAATCCATCACGAAGCACCAGGTCAGTGCTTGCATATCCTGTGGATCTGCTTCGCCAGGTAGCGCATGAGGCTCGCCTGTCTATTTCATGGATTCCGAACCGGTTACGTATTCAACACCCGCCAGAGGAAACAGATCGCCCTCTTCCGTTGCATCCAGTATATAAGCACCGGACAATATGACAATTTCTCCCGTATCTTTGTTCTGTACATGAACAGCGGTGATGTCATCGCCTTGAGTGTCCGCCTTGACAGGTACATGCTCCGTCAAGACAATCAGCTTGCCGCTATGAATATACGGAGCCATCATGTCCCGAAGCACCTCCAGTGCTGCTCTTGGCTCATGGGCAACGGCGCTCACCATCGCGCTGCCGGGGTTAAAGTGTATCGCATCGCGGGATTCTGGTGTGACCGGAAAGTTATCTTTGTAATAATTCCGGACCCGGGTGCGGTACTCCCGATAACTGGCTGTGGATCCAAAACGCTCAATCCAAGGATGTTCGTCTGGAGGAACCACTTGACTCGTAATCTGTCCGCCAAGCCAGTCGGTCTCTTCCGTCAGGATGACATGTTTACCGGACTTAGCTGCCGCCCAATCCGCCGCCAATAATGATAATATCTGCATTGCGATGATGCATTTGCACTAACACCTCCGTATCCACTCCGCAAGAAGTTTCGTAGCGGAGTGAGTAGCTTTTACCAACCTTATAAGTTGAACTAAGATAATTCTTACCAACTACAACGGAGAAGGCGGAATCATTCTGGAGAAGCGAGCGGTCGCCCGAAAGCTTTTCATAGGAAAGCTCGCACCGGAAGCATAAGCTGTCCCTGGATTTTAACAATTACATCAAAATTTAGAAGAAATCCGGAGACAACAGCGATTGGAAGAATGATCCGCATACGTAGTGATGAAAAGCTGAAAATTTATAATTCAACTTATTTACCATATTTGAAGACCGTACCCATAATCGTCGAAGAAGGCCCGTATTGATCGTAAGCTTCCTGCGCGCTTTCGAACGGAATAATCCGGGAAATAAGCGACTTCATGGAAATCCGCTTTTCTGCAAGGAGCCGAATGTATTCAGCAACATTTCGTCCTTCCGTCCAGCGTACGAATCCAATCGGGTAGTCTTTATTTTCCAATTCATAGCCTGTGTCATACCGTCCCGGCCCTCCGGCCCGAGATATAAGAACCTGCGCCTCTTTACCGAACATGAGTCCACGGGAGAAATTCATCGTCAGGTCTCCAACGATAACGATCTTTCCTTTATTACGGATCCATTTCAGAGAGGAATTGATCAGTTCTTCTCCCGAACCGCTTGCGCACAGAATAACACTATCGGCTCCATAGCCACTTGTGATTGCAGCAATCTGATTCTCGAGCTCTTCTTGGCTGTCGTACACATGATCAATCTGCTGCTTCATACTTAAAACGCGTTCCTTGTTCAGGTCATAACCGAACACCTGATTCGCAGCGGCTGATGATATTTGTGCAATGATTTGGCCCAAAATACCAAGTCCTACGACTACGGCCGACTCACCGAAACGGAGATCCGCTACGCGTAAAGCGTGAATAGCAATCGCCCCCAGACCTGCAAAAGCAGCCTCTTCGGGACTTACATGATCGGGCACAACAGCCGTCAAGTTGGATGGTACAGCAAGTTCTTCGGCATGGCGCACATAGGGTGCTCCATAGCAAGCAACTCGCTGACCAACCTGCAGACCAGTCACCTGCTCACCAATCTCTACAATAATTCCAACAGCACTATAACCAATAACGACCTTCTGATCGGACGCCATTTTAATGATCGACATTTCGGTCCCAGGACTGATAGCGGAATATTCGGTACGTATTCTTACATGCCCCGCCGGAAGGGATGGCCTCTCTGTATTTGTTATCAAAACCTTCCCGTGCTGCGCAGCAATCGCTTTCATATATGGCTCCCTCCTATCCACCCTAGTTTGCGGTTTTCTTGCGATATTCGCTTGGTGACACGCCACAATATTTTTTGAACGTTGTTGTAAACGTCGAAGAGTTCGTATATCCTGTCTTTTCGCCAATTTCGGCAATGCTCAGATCGGTATTTTTAA
This sequence comes from Paenibacillus uliginis N3/975, assembly GCF_900177425.1. Classification (NCBI taxonomy): domain Bacteria; kingdom Bacillati; phylum Bacillota; class Bacilli; order Caryophanales; family Paenibacillaceae; genus Paenibacillus; species Paenibacillus uliginis. The sequence goes on from NZ_LT840184.1 coordinate 5,784,964, forward strand.
GATATTCTCTGGCATGAGACAACCGCACCTTATTCAGGTACTCCACGTAGTTCACACCAAAGGTCTTTTTGAAATAGTTCGAAAAATATTTGGAGCTCGTATCCAGCACCTCTGCCATATGATCCAGATACAGGTTTTCCATGTAATGAAGCTCAATGTATTGGGATATGAACGCCGGGTTCAGCTTGCTCTTCGGATCGTAGTTCCTCATAGCCGCAATCCGCCGCAACCCATCCATCAAGAGAGCACGGATTTCCTGATAATTAAAGGCATCGTGCAGCTTCCCGATAAATTCCGTTTCGATTCGGAACAGTTCTTGACGGTTCTCTTCCGAAGCATTGGTCTGTCTGAGCATAATGAAAAACATCGTTTGTGCAATATGTACCATCTGGTGATGATGAATGCGCAAGGATGCATTCTCCTCAATGATAGTATCGACAATGTCCATGGCTTCGTCTGTTTTGCCGGTCATCAGGCAGTTCGACAGCTTCTCTAACTGTTGGAGAGGAAAATGAATGTCCGGGACAAATCGGATCGCCTCCGTATCTGTCACCCACTCTTTCGTGTTGACGTTTCGGTATAGAAATCCGTTCTGGATATCCTGATAGGCTTCCTGGCAGTTGCTGATTTTGGACTCAAACGCCCTGCTGACGCAGCCCCAAACTCTGAAAGAGGTAAAGGTATCCCCTTTGGTTTGCAGTATATAACTCTCAAAACTCTTCAGTACTTTTTTCCGATCCGACGGATGTTCAATCCCAATCAGAACGAGAAATTGAAGATGGTCCTCATGGAACACGACCGCATGATCTATACTCTCCTGCACGCCGGCTTCGATTATTTCCGTAATTTCTTCTACCGAGAGATCAGTCTGCTCTCCCGCACCTTCCTGCGGAATTAATTGTATAGCTGCCATCACAAAGTGTCTGCACTGAAATAAATAGGCGTACTGGTTCTGCATCTGCATTTCGTATTCTCTCGAATGCGCATACCCGTCTAGTGCCTGCAGAAACACACCTCGGCGTATTTCCTCGTCTACCAGATTCATTTGGCTTTTAAGAGATTCGTTCTCCCGCTGCACCTTTAGAATTCCACTGTGAATTTTAACAAAGTCATTCCCTTTTACATTGGATCCTCCGAGTTGCAGCAAAATGTTTTTGACCGGTCTGTAAAGATAAATACTCAGAAGAACGGACAATACAACAGCCAGCAAAATCGCCCCGTACATGATCCAAAGGTTGGCGTTTGACACGGAATCGATGTTTTGGAATTTGTAAGGAAGCTTGTTGATATAAATAAATCCGTTAGATTCGGATTTGTAGAAATTGTACTCATAATTCTCACGCGTCAGAGACGCCTCACTGGACGGATTGAAATAAACATCATTCAATATGTCAACCAGATCAAGGTCCTTCTCTGTGCTGAGTATGACATTGCGATTTGCATCCAGTACGATCAGGGATGCCCCCGGAATCATCGCCTTTAAATTAATACTGTTCAGCAATTTATTCACGTCGATCAGGACCATTAATTTCTTATTAGACATCTTGATTTTACTGCTGTCCACAGCGACAATCAGATTACGTTTATTTGCTCCGTTAATATCAGAGTACACTTCGGCCGGAAATACGGTGAAATCGTGATCTGACCTGATAAAGTTATTCCAGAATCCAGAATTGTATTTACCGGTCGTATATTTCCGGTCGAAAAGTACTTCCATACTGCTTGTTCCCTGGGTTGTTATTGCCAGGTTGTAGTCATAAGTGATGATCGCATCTTCCACAAAGTCCAAAGTGGAGACCATCCTCGCCAGACTGTCCTGCAGGGAGATAACCTTCTCCATATCGTTCTTGCCTTCACTGTCGCTGATCTGTCCGTAAGGTAACGCATGAATGTTAAACATCAGGTTGTTAATCGATGCAAAGCTGGAGTCAAACGACTGGATGATATTTTTGATGACCATCCTGTTGTTTTCCGTGACTTTCTCGTAAATTCCGGTAATTGAATTCTTGTAGACCATATAGTTGAATATAAACATGATGCCGACGACCAGCTGTAGAGCGAAAAAAATCTGAAGCAGCCCTCTATTAGCGATCAATCGATTCAATATGGATCACCTCTCTTGATGTCCCTTCATATTCACCATGTTATACCCAAGCGAGCTTTACGTCACCCTTTTTCAGAACCGAGCATAACGCCTTTGGCAAAATACTTTTGCGCGAAAGGATAAAGCAGAAGAACCGGAATCATCGACAGAACGATCGTTGCGTTCTTCATAGCCTGCGGAGCCAACGCGGCGGCGTCGACGAGATTCGTGTTGTTGCTGCTGTCCGCAAAGATTAGCATATCCCTCAGAACTACCTGAAGAGGATACATCTTCGCGTCGTTTAAATAAATGAGCGGAATGAAAAAACTATTCCAATGGCCCATAAAGTAGAACAGTCCAATTGAAGCAAGCGCCGGTTTTGAAAGCGGAATCACGATCTGGAACAGAATACGGTATTCCGATGCACCATCCACCACAGCAGCTTCCCGAAGCGATTCCGACATATTCTCATAGAAACTTTTTAAAATGATCAATTCAAACGTCCAAATGGCATTTGGCAGCACAAGCGCCCAGACGGTGTCAATCAGACCCAACTCCTGAACGATGAGGTAGTTCGGAATGATGCCGGGGTTCAGGAACATCGTAAGAATGATGGCCAGCAAGAAAAATTTTCGTCCAAAGAAATCCTTACGAGCTAGCGGATAAGCTGCAACAGCCGTAAACAACAGATTGATCGTTGTTCCAAGTGTTGTATAGAAGATGGTGTTTAAATATGCGCGTGGGATCCGTTCATCATGAAGCACCTGCGAATACGCATCCAGGTTGAAGCCTTTCGGGAACAACGTTACCGTGCCTTGCAGAACGGATGCCGTGTCGCTGAAGGAAACCGCCGTAATATAAATGATTGGATACAGGATAACGATCGAGAGACACAGCAGGATGATCCCGTTGACGACAGAGAACAGCGAGATGTTTTTCAATTTTTTGGTTACCACAGACCATTCCCTCCGATCTTTTTACTCAGGAAGTTCGAGGAGAACAGCAGTACCATGGCTACTACGGCTTCGAACAGTCCGACGGCCGCGGCATAGCTGTAGTTGGCCTCCAAAATACCTTTCCGGTAAACGAAGGTAGAGAACACGTCCGCCACTTCGTACGTCATCGGATTATAGAGCAAGAGAACCTTTTCATAACCGATACGCAGCATCTGGCCGGTCTTCAAAATGAACATGATGATGATTGTTGGCATGAGGGCCGGAATTGTGATTTTAAAAATCATATGGCGCCGCTTGGCGCCGTCCACCTTGGCCGCTTCATAAAGCGAAGGGCTGATGCCTGCAATGGCCGCCATGTAAACAATTGCTTCATATCCGGTATTCGTCCAAATGTCAGAAGCGATATAAACGGGACGGAACCATGCCGGATCAATCAGAAAATATGTTTTCTCAAAGCCTATTAAAGCAAGCAGCTGGTTGATAATCCCATTGTTTGGCGACAGGAAGTCAATCAGCATACTGCTGATGATAACTACGGACAGGAACGAAGGTAGGTAGCTGATCGTCTGTACCGATTTTTTGAACCATTTGAGCCGTACCTCGTTCAGCAGAATAGCTAGAATGATCGGAAAAGGGAATGAAAAAATGAGCGTGAGCACACCTAAAGTAAGGGTGTTCTTAAACAACAGCCAGAAATCCGGACCAGTGAAAAAGTTGGTGAAATGTTTCAAACCGACCCACGGGCTTTCCATAATACCGGTAAATACGCTGTAATCCTTAAAAGCAATAAGCATGCCGTACAAAGGTCCATAACGGAAAATCAGATAAAATAAAAAGCACGGAATAAACAGGATCAGCAGCTGTCTGTCGCGTTTCATATGCTGAAATGCCGTTAGCTTGCGACCTGCACCCGCCTTTTTGGGTGGTCTTGCCTTGCTTGTTTCTATGCCGGCGCGTGCCATAATGTTGCCTCCTTTAGATGATGAGCAGCACCCGGCCAAGACCGAATGCTGCTGTCACCCTATTATTACCAATCAATTTGCAGCAGGGCTGCTGTTATTATTTTGTGGCTGCGTCAAAACGCTGTTGGGCGGCGTTGAAAATCTCGGCCATCTTATCGGCACCTTGTTTAGCGGCTGTTTTTTGCCACTCAGCCCATTTTGCGTCCCCGTAGTTTTTGTTCAGAACATATTTCGAGTTGAACTCGTTGGAACTTTTCTCAAGATTGACCTGAAGCTCGGCAAGTATAGCGGATTCGGCATCCGTAAAATTCAATACCGGATCCAGCGGCTCGAAGCTGTTCGCATTCATGCGTTTGTCTTGGGCTTCCTGTTCTTTCTCAGTGAAGTTGTAATAAACACTACGTCTGTCAGGGTTTAGGTACATGCCTTCCAGCCACAGACCGTATCTGTCCTCCAGCACACTGATATCAACCAAAGGAACGTCGGTCAGCTCTGGATATACGACTTTGTCGCCCTCCATTTTGAATGTTTCGCCTTCCACACCCATAGTGACAAGCGTAGCGCCAGATGGGCTAGTCAGGTAATCCAGCAACTTCAGGGCAGCTTCCTTTTTATCATTATTCGTTACAGCAATACCAAAGCTGGCATCAATTTTTGGAAGACTCATGCCGTTACCTGCTGGTCCGACCGGATTCCCGTATCTCAAATCGTATTTAGGATTCGTGTCTTTAATTTGGTTGTAGAACATGTCAAGACGTCCGATCCAGTCGTATGTTACAAACGCTTTATTACTTGTTGTCATTTTGGACGTCCAGCTTTCCTGGGTATCGGTCAGGAATTCAGGATCCAGCAATCCTTCATTGTAAAGTTTTTTCATGAAGTCCAGCATCTCTTTATGTTCAGGTTGAATGCTTGCAAACTTCCAAACCTTAGCGGATTCATCATAATACATCGGATAGTTTGTACCGCTGATTCCCCAGCCGTACGACCACTCGCGAAAAATAAATTCTTTGTACTTGGAAGCGTAAGGATAAGAATCAGGGTACTTTTCTTTCAGTGCTTTCAAAGCCTGGTAGAATTCATCCGTATTGGTCCATTCTTTAATGCCCACTTCGTCAAAAATATCCTTCCGGTACATAAAACCATGGTTTACATCCCGGTTCAGGTTGTGAATCGGCCACGAATACAAATTCCCCTCCTCGTCGCCGTAAGAGGAAAGCACCCATGGGTTTTCTTCCATGTATAATTTCTTGAAGTTCGGAAGCATATCGACATACTCATTAATGGCTACAACGGCTTTTTGCTTGCCAATTTTCTTCAGCTCATCCGGAAAGAGTCCGTGAAAAATATCCGGCAGTTTACCCGAAGCCACAACCACTCTTATTTTGTCTTTGTAGGTTGCCTTGGAATAGGCCTGGAAGTCAACGGTAATCCCCGTACGCTTCTCGATTTCTTTGGCGATGAGCGAAGTGTTGATATCGGTTTTGTCACTCGGCAGCATCCAAGTGATTTTGGTTGGTTTGTCAACCAACGGCAGTGTCAAACCACCTGTATCTCCATATTGGTTAGGATCTGCCGGTGTTGTCGTTTCTTTAGGTGGGGTTTCTGTGCCTTTTTCAGGAGTGGCCTCTTTTCCTCCGCCACAAGCAGCAAGAAGCGATGCAAACATCGTTAAAACCAGTGCCATACTAAACCACTTTTTTGACATTTCTGTTCCTCCCTAAATTGATCATGCTTAATAATAAATGAAAATTTGTACTGGATACTTTTTGAGTAACCCCCGTCATTTCATTCCAACAACTCATAAAACTTTAGAATTATATCTGAAATTCTATCGAGCTGCCCCCTTTCTTTTGTCGAGCCATCCCGCACTGTTTTGGTCGAAATACATCAAATGTACAACCGCCCATATTTGATTGCGAGATTCAATTTTTCTACCCACCCACATCATAAAAGCGCTTTCAGTTTTGGTAAAGAATCGTATTTCACCAACCTGTTGTTTCCTGCTCTGTTTTTAATCAAAAACACAAAAAAAGGCTATGTATCAAGGGTTTATAGCGTGTAGAAAAATCTAAAGAGGTAGAAATACAAAAAAACAGAAGGGATTTCATCGTGAAATCCCTCCTCAAAACAGCTCTTTTTTGTCTTTCAATCTTTCACCAATCTCCCTCCCAATGGAAGGTTGAATTTGCAATCCAGTCAAGATGTAAAATTCAAAAGTCGAGCCATTCATTCTGAACGGAATTTTTAACGGTATGTGCGAATAAACTGAACCGCTTTCCGGATATCTTCTTCCGGCTGATTGCCAACTTCTCTTTCAATCGTCAGATACCCTTTATAACCGATATCATTCAGCGCCTGGAAATAGCCATCAAAATCAACCTTGCCTTCACCCAAAGGCACTTCGGCAAATAACTCGCCCGATGTAACGAGTTGAGCAACTTTTTCATGATCCATACCATCAAAGCCAAGAGCCCCATATACAATCCGCGGATCTACAAAATCGCGGTTACGGACGCCATCCTTTACATGGGTATGAACAATGTAGTCCTTCAAGATATGTACACCTTGAGCTGGATCATCGCCGGTGACCATAACCATATTTGCCGGATCAAAGTTGACCGATACGCCTTTGCCAGAGAGTGTATCCAAAAATGATTTCAAATGGGCAGCCGGTTCGGGGCCTGTCTCAATCGCAAAATAGGCATTCATGGAGCTTGCATACTGACACAGTTCCTCACATGCCGACTGCATCACGCTGTACACTTCACTGTCCTTATCATCAGGCACAATTCCGATATGCGTCGTAACAACATTCGTTCCCAGCTCCATAGCGAGATCCAGGATACGTTTGGATTTTTCGATTTTTTGCGCGTTTACAGTCTTGTCCTGGAAACCGTGTCCGCCAAGATCGCCGCAAAGTGCGGAGATCTCAAGTCTGAGTCCGTCCAAAGCGGATTTCAGATCCTTTTTGGCCGCGGGTGTCAGAACAGCTGGATCCATCTCACCTTTAACCGCGTATATTTGTACACCCTCAGCTCCAACTTCCTTTGCCTTCTTCAAGCCTTCATACACACCTACGCCGAAGCTGTCTACGATCACTCCGATTTTGTTCGTTAATTTCACCACTCCGTATTCCTCCCCAGGTGTTATTTCACATTCATTATTTAAAAGTAATCTCCTTGCCTGTTTCAGCAGACTCATAGATTGCACACAGGATTTTCATCATTTCCACGCCATCTTCCACTGGGCTGAGTGTTGTCTTCGTGCCAAGGATGCTCTCTGCAAAGGTCGCCACCTCGTTGTTAAAAGCGCCGATGAAATTAAACGTACTGTTATCAATCTGCGGCTCAAAGTTCAGGATGGTATTATGCTTCTCCGTCACAATGGACAGCTCAGGTTCAAGCTCGGCCCCGCCTTTGTCACCGTACAGCTTCACGGAGAGCTCGTCCTGCTTCGCATGCAGCGTAAAGCTCACATCCACCATCAGAGAAGCACCGTTCTCAAAACGGATAAGAGCATTTGCCATATCCTCAACTGAGTTTTTGGAGGAATCATAATCTGCCGCTTGATAGAAAGATAAGTGCTCTACGTTGGAACGGTTGCCGAGACGATTGTACGTGTTACCTGTAACAGATACCACTTTCGGTTTACCCATCAGGTACCAGCAAATATCGATAACATGGACTCCAAGGTCGATCAGCGGCCCGCCGCCGGAGCGCTCTACATCGGCAAACCAGCCGCCCGGGTTCCCGAGCCGGCGAAGGCAGGATGCTTTCGCGTAATAAATTTCACCGAGATCCGATGCATCGATGAATTTTTTCAATATTTGTGTATTTTCCGCATAACGTCTGACGAATCCAACCTGAAGAATTTTTCCGCTTTTGCGAACGGCTTCCTCAACACGCAGCGCATCATCCACGGTTTTGCATAGCGGCTTCTCCACCAGTACATGTTTCCCCGCTTCCAGCGCGGCAATGCTGATTTCAGCATGCGAATTGTTCCAAGTGCAGATGCTGACCGCATCAATTTCAGGCAGTGCCAGCAGCTCATGATAATCGGTAAATACCTTGGATGCGCCAAATTCCTTTGCCTTTTGCTCGGCACGTTCTTGGTTCAGATCACAAACCGCATAGATTTCCGTATCCTGATGAGCGGCGTAACCTCCTAAATGATACTGGGATATCGATCCTGCACCGATAACGCCAATCTTTAATTTCCCCATCGCCTAGTTCCTCCTCAGCTAATTCATCTACATGACTTATAGTTTTACAGTGCAGCCCGTTGTTCTGCTCTCTTCCGCAGCCTCAAGGAATCGAATAATTTCAACGGATTGCTCGAACGGAAGAACCGTCTTTCCGGATGCAAACATTGGCATAACCTGCTCCAGCAGATCCGCATAGAACGGTTTGCCAGACGCCGCAGCATCCACGTAGTCACTTCCGGTCGTACGGTGAATCAAAGCACCGAACATAAAATTACCACCGCGGTTTCCGCGTACCGTGCCGATTCGTCCGTCATCCCAGGTTCCCGTAATCAGCTCATGGACTTCAGTAGAAGACACAATTACCTCCCGGCAGCCCGGTCCCATGATGGCAAAGAGCATTTCCGCTGCATGAATTCCATACCAAAAATAATAAGATTGAGTACTTTCTACTTCCATCGGACCATGAACATCCGCTCCGATAACATTGCCCTTCCCTTCACGGTCAAGCTCCTGAGTCAAGCTGACCGCATACCGAAGAGAAGAGGAACTCATGACCGGAACGCCGTGCCTTGCGGCAATTGCGCCGATCTCTTCCGCTTCGGATGATTGCAGTGCCAATGGCTTATCTATAAATACAGGCTTTCCGTAAGGAGCTATCTTTCGAAACAAGTCTAGATGCACCCGGCCGTCAGCTGACAGCAGCATGAGGGCATCACAGTGCTCTGCGACCTCCTCCGGTGTATCCATAATCCGAACACCGTATTTCTGCTTGATATCTTCCGTAAAGCCGTTAACCCGTGAAATACTTAGTGAGAAATCCGGTGATCCGCCCGGATATGCCGCAACGACACGGGCCCCCGGAACATGGTAAGCATCTTCTGTATCATGCAGTAACCGTGTAAATGCCAGGGCATGTGAGGTATCAAGACCAATCAAGCCAATCCGGAGTGAGTTCATTTCGACTCATCCTCCTTCTTCTTGGTGCTCTTGGCGCCTTTCTCCTTCACGTTCTTGCCGTCCTTGCCGTACAGATCCTTTAAAATCTTTTTTCCTGTAGGAGTCTGCGCAAGTCCGCCCTTAGCCGTTTCCCTATGTTTAGCAGGCATCGCCGTTCCGACCTCAAGCATAACCCCAACCACTTCATCGGACGGAATAACGCTGCGGACGCCAGCAAGCGCCATATCTGCAGCAGCAAGTGCCGTTACAGCACCAAAGCCGTTTCGAACAATACACGGAATTTCTACAAGCCCGCCTACTGGATCACAAATCAGCCCGAGGGAATTTTTAAGAGCCAGACCGACAGCGTGCACCGCCTGCTCCGGTGTTCCGCCTCTCAGCTCCGTGAGCGCACCGGCTGCCATGCCGATGGCTGAACCAACCTCAGCCTGACAGCCGCCCTCGGCACCGGATATGAACGAATTGTTCGCGATGACATATCCAATAGCACCAGCACTGAACAACCCCATGACGAGATGCTCATCTTCCCAAGCGAACCTTTCCTGTGCACTGACAAAAACGCCAGGTATGATGCCGCATGACCCAGCCGTCGGTGTGGCTACAATACGACCCATAGAGGCGTTCACTTCAGATACGGACAAAGCATAAGCCATCGCGGTACAGGCTTCTGTTCCAAGGGAAGAAACGCCTCCTAGCATATACTCGTTGACACGCACCGCGTCACCGCCGGTTAAACCGCTCCGAGACAGAACAGGCTCATGGATTCCACGATGAACCGCTTCTTTCATGATGTTGTAATAGTCTGCCATCATCTTGAAAGTTTCCTCTTCACTCTTCCCGGTCTCCTTAGCCTGCTCACGGAGCATCAGCTGTCCGATCGTGACCCCGTCCTCGCGGCAGCATTCCGTCAGCTGCTGTAATGTAGAGAACTTCATTCTGTAACCTCCTCTGACGTCAAATCCGCAAATACGACACGATGGACATTGCCCAATCCGCGAATATGCTCCATGAGACCATGAGGCACCGCTTCATCCGTCTCCAAGACCGTAACAGCTTCCCCGCCTCTGCCTTTGCGGTCTACGTCCATATATCCGATGTTTACGCCTCCACCGTCCAATATTCGGGTGATATGAGCGACCATTCCCGGCGTGTCCTTATGAAATACGACCAATACCGGATAGTTCATCGTAAATTTCACATCAAAACCGTTAACACCCAAAATCTCAACATTGCCGCCTCCGATGGAAGCACCGGCAACAACATCTTCCCGGCCTTCCTTATCTTTCAGCTTCAACATCACCGTATTCGGGTGAAAAGCAACATTCTGAGCCGTCTTGAATGTGAGAGCCATTCCTGCAGCTTCTGCAAGATCGATTGAATTTCGAATGCGCATATCATCTGTAGCAAAATCCATCAAACCGCCAACGACCGCCAGATCGGTCCCGTGTCCACGATAGGTCTCGGCAAAAGAACCATAGAACACGATCTCCGCTTGTTCGGGAAACGCTCCAAAAATGCGCCGCGCTGCCCTGCCTATTCGCACAGCGCCCGCTGTATGGGAGCTGGACGGACCTACCATACTCGGTCCAATAATTGAAAACACATCTTTAAAACGCACAAGCGTTTCCCCCGTTCATCAAATTATTACAGCTAAACTATTTATTCAGCCAGCCACTTTTCCAAATGCTCTTTAACAAAATCATCATCGTTGAGATGAGGATAATCTCTGTACACACGGTCAATCTCTTCTGACTGTCCCGGTGACAATGTTTCATTCGGGTTCAAACACCAGGTACCTTCGAGCAGTCCCTGGCGACGAAGAACTTCATGAATACCCGGAATGCATCCGTGGAATTGGTGCGCCGGATCAAAGAAAGCCGCATTGCAATCCGTAACCTCAACGTTTCGTGTCAGCCATTCCGGAGGGATAGCCCCTCTGCGTACCTGCTTGATCTCCTCCAGCTGCTCTACCGCTTTACGGGTCCAGACGGCCCAGTGACCGAGCAGACCTCCGATCATCGGCTTTTCAACGATTTTACCGTCCACATTGAAACGGTAAGTTGTGAGCAGGTCATTGATGATATTATCATCATTACCCGTATAAAGGGAAATTTCATCCCTCCGGCTAGAATAACAAACCGCACGTGCCACATCAATCGTCTGATAACGGTTAAATGGTGCCATCTTTATCGCCACGACATTCGGAATTTCTGCAAATTGGCACCAGAAGTCGAAGCTGAAGATTTTTCCGCCGACGGAAGGCTGCAGATAGAACCCGATTACCGGCATAATGTCTGCAATAACTTTCGTTCTCTTCAAAATGTCCAGCTCACTCATGTCAGCCAGTCCGCCCATACTTAGCAGAGCAGCGTCATATCCAAGATTGCGGGCAATCTGGGCTTCATTCACAGCCTGCTCCGTAGGTCCGCAAACACCAGCTACCATAATATATGGTCTGTCCAGCTTCGCCCGTTCCGTCTCTTCCGCCGCAAGACGAAGTACCGGTTCATACAGATCAATGCCCTTATCACGGATTTCAAATTGAGTGGAGTGTACCCCTACCGCTATGCCGCCTGCACCGGATGCTGCATAATACCGTGACAGAGCCCGCTGACGGCGCTCATCCAGTTTGCGATTACTATCGAGTGCAAGAGGGTGCGCCGGGATAACAAGGCCTTCTGCAAGTGCCTTTGCTTTTTCTGGTGACAATCTGTTTGCTTCAATCACTTAGAATTTCCCCTTTCTCTCTTGGAAATGTGTTGGTTTGTTCCATGTATCTCCGCCGGATTGTATCCACTCTGCCGTCCAATCGATCATTTGCAGCAGCGATACTTTCGGATAACCGAACAGCTGATGGGATTTCGTTGCATTGTTCAGCAGAGCCGTCTCGGATTCCGTGCCCGTGAAATTAACTTCTTTCCCCATACGTTTGGCCAGTTCCTCGGCAGCCCAGCGGATAGACATCGTTTCCGGTCCGGTAATGTTAATGATCTCCGGCGGGTTGCTGCAGTGCTTCAGGCAGCGCAGCGCCATTTCGTTGGCATCTCCCTGCCAGATCACGTTCGCGTGTCCCATTGCAAGATTGATCGGACGATCTTCGTTGATGGATTTAGCCAGCTCCAGCAGAACCCCGTAACGCATGTCAATCGCATAGTTCAGACGGTAGATCGTCATTGGTGTTCCATTTTGATGGGAGAAATACTCGAAGACACGCTCTCTTCCAAGACACGATTGTGCGTACTCACCGAGCGGCTCAGGAGACACAGCTTCATTTACGCCGCCGCTCCCTACTGGTGAAAACGGATACACATTACCTGAGGAGAATACGACGATTTTTGAATTTTTGTATTTCTCAGCCACACGGCCCGGCAGATAAGAGTTCATTGCCCATGTAAAATACTCACGGCCCGTTGTGCCAAACTTGTTACCTGCCATATAAATCACGTTAGCCGCATCCGGCAGCTTCTGCAGCTCTTCATCATTCAATAAATCGCATGAGATCGTTTCGATTCCGGCCTCTTCCAGTTCACGTCTTGCGTCGGCATTGGAGAACCGGGATACACCGATAATCCGTTTATTTAATCCGCCTTCTCTGACAGCATTGGCAGCCAGTCTTGCCAGACTCGGACCCATCTTGCCGCCGACGCCAAGAATCAGGATATCTCCTTCTATCGTACTCAAATCGGCAATCAACTGTTCTGATGGCTCAGCAAGCTTTGCTTCTAATTCCGCAACGGTTTTCATGTCCAATCATCTCCTTCTGATTACGTTTCCTCTTCATCATAACGAGAGAATATATATAAAGACAAATCTTTAAATCGTCTTTAAATAGAAGAATGCTTTTCCGTCACCGGCGGTTATGAGACACCCTTCGTCCACATTCACATTTAGGGACAAAGGGCCACAACATCACAAATCCTTCTGCAAAAAGGTAAACAGGAAAATTTGTCTCGGCCTTCCCCTCGGAACCTTCTCCAGTCCGGATATTTCAACCAGATCATTGTCGATCCAGAGCAGCAGCAGACGGTGAGCACTTCTCACTGTAATGTCCAGCAGATTCGCGAGCTCGTGAACCTTATATTCACATTTACCAAACCGGGCGCGCTGATGAAGCAGCTTGCTCAAATAGGCGCTCGTCATGCCGGCATCCTCCGCACGTTTAATAAGGGCTGCATCGGTAAAGGACAACACATCCTGTACAGGATCTGCCATCTCCAGCGGACCGATGAGCGTGCCGTCTTCACGGACGATAAAGCAGGCGTTCCCCCCCGCTTCCTTCGCCTTTCTCATCGCGATGCGGGCATTCGTGCCGGCAGCACTAGCTGTCCGTCCAAATCCCATGCCTATACTGAGTGAAATACCGTGCGACTTGTTGACGTCCTTGGCGAGAGGAATGGTCTTATACCCCCCGGTTTCCCTCTCAAATATTCCCCGCGTTGTAAAGAACAGATACTCATCACCGCCCATGTGGGTGAGATATCCATCCAGCGATTCTACATAGTCCAGCACCATTCGGTGAATATCCAGCTTCAGCTTCTGAACCTCATGCTCATTGTTCCGTTTCAGAGCTTGTGTGCCGAAATCGTCTACATTAATCATGCCGACCACAATCTGTCCTTCTTTACTCCGACGTGACGCGGTTGACAGCAACGCCCTCTCCAGAGAAACAATGATGTCTTGATCCGAAGGAAGCAGCCATACGTTCGGTATACCTCTGCGGCTCAGCTCATGTGCCGCTGCCTCCATTCCGGTAAAAGCAATCGAGCAATTTCCCGAATTGTAGTTCTCTTCATGAAAGTCGGCGAGTTTATTTTTGGACGTATACGCCGGTCCGTCGTAAATCATACTCTCCACATCCGTAATATCCATATCCTTCAGCGTTCGTCTCACCATGGCTTCGGTCAATGTATCCACAGAGATGCCTCTGTTCAGTTTCCCTGTATGCCGGGCATAAAAAAGCGCTTTATACAATCCGGCATCCGTGACTGGAACATGATGCACAGGTATCGCAATCGTCATCTGTTCTTTAACCTTCCGGTGAGACAACGGATCGGAAAGAATCAGCACCTCCACTTCCCCGCTGATCCGCTCCGCAAGAACTGGGGCTTCATCTTCATGCTGAAATATCAGCGGCACAGGCGCAAATGAAGGAAATGTCTCAATAACCCTCATGATCTTATCCACTATCGTTTGAGGGCCGATAATTCCAATGCGGATCTGTTGGACTACTTTATTTCTATCTGTCATTGAATGCTCACTCCCGCATATTCCCTATTGGGTCGCCACCGTTAACAGGCGGTACCATCTACCTAAATCATACCTCTTCATGCAGATTTATCAAGCTTCAGAAATCAATGATAAGTTGCCTGTTAGTGGTCGCCAGTTTCAATTCCATCACTTTTTGCGGAGCTTCCGGTGTCGTGAGCTCACCGGTTATGATAAGTCTTAATTATCAATTTAGGATAAAATTAAGGCAGTCGCTGGCTTCATGAAGCCAGCGACTGCCTTAATTTATATCTTTAATACTTCCAGAGCATGGCCACCAGCTGAAAACCACAGCCAATGGTCCAGAAACAAACGGTATCACCGCGCTGAATCCGCCCGCTTTCAATGCCTTCATAAAGTGCAATGAACGGACTGCTAGTTCCGGTATATCCAAAGCGGTCACCAACGTAAACAATTTGGGAATCATCCAGTTCAAGATGCTCCTGGATCTTCAGAATATTACCCATGGAAAACTGTGAGAAGCAGTAAGCCTTCACGTCCTGAGCGGTTAAACCATTTCGACTCAGCAGCTTGTCCAGCAGCGTAAAGGTCGGTGGCATTGCCAGATGCCCGTCGAAAGGCAGCCACTGAATCGACTTGCCGTCCGCTTCCTCCTTCACCATCTTTGCCAGTCCCTGTGCCGGATACATAATTTTCTCCGGAAGGATGGAATGTGTGGAGTACTGGCAATCGATTAAGCCCTCTTCCTCTTCACTCTGCTCAAGAATGACAGCACATGCCGCATCTCCATAGTTGGCATACGTGATTTCATCTTCGGAGTTGCAGAGCAATGTATTGTAGTCAGAACCGATAACGAGCGCTCTTTTACAGTCCGGATTACCACTCATGTAACGACTGGCATGGTCAACGGCAACCGTCATCCCAGCACAGTTCGCATTGGAATCCATCACAAGGGCATCAGACTTCCCTTGAATGGCAGCATGCACAAACATCGCATTAGACGGATACGTCGTTTCTGGCACCTGGGTTGAGAACATGATCATATCCATATCTTCTCCGGTCAAACCTGCCTTCGCAAGCACTCTACGCGCAGCTTCGATCCCCATCGTCAGACCATTTTCCGTATCATTGTCGATGACATAACGACTCTCCCGTCCCATGAACTCCAGGAAATTCGTTATATCTTTACCCTTCGCCTTGTAATGAGAAATATAAAATTCATTATCTATCGAATGATTCGGATGATAGATATCGATTGATTTCAACCGAATACGCTGCATATATAACAGCTCCATTCCAATCTGTTTATTTTACGATTACTTCGATATTCGTCAGTCCCGCCATTCGAGCGACACGTCCCAACTGCATCTTTATAATCGATTGTGACTCGGTTACGATAAAGTTCACTTTAGCAAAACCAGTTTCTTTATATCTTGTAAAGGACCCCTGCAATTTATCAACTTCACCGGGTGTCAGCAAATCCATCATTCTGCAGTCCACTTCAAGCAAATACTGTGATGCGTCAATGGATGAAGTCTTAGTCACATAATCATTTACAAAATCCTCATAATCCTGTGCAGTAAATGTACCACTTACCATCATCTCCATGGTCTTCGTTGCTTTATTGATTTCGATGCTGAAAGCTTTCTGGGTCATTTCAATTTCCCTGCCTTTCTCCAATAATGATATATTCCTGCTGTTAACTGCACTCAATATTACTTTATAAGTACAGTTCCCTATAAGGGTATTCCTCTTATTTATCGGACAATTCACGCTCATTCTTAACCTTGTATTGATCATTTTCAACAACCTGCATCCCCTTTGAAGCAAAAAGGATATGACTGCATTTCCTCGAATCTAATGTATAAAGCAACGCGGAACAACAAGCTTACAATCAGCGGCAGGAGGTGCTCATCCGCTATGCGACGCCTTTATATTGATATCGTTCATTCACCGCCGCAGGGACAAATGGACCTGAGTCTACTGTTTTTCGGCAAGGAGGAATGTGTGCCAGGTCACTCCTGGGGACCGGGTCTGCGTGATTCCTACATCCTTCATTACGTCCACAGCGGCTGCGGTGTTTTCACCATACATGATCAGACTTACCGCCTGCATGCAGGACAAGGGTTTCTGATTCCGCCAGGCGTTCTTGTATACTATTGTGCCGATGAACAAGATCCGTGGACATACTCCTGGTTCGGTTTTCGGGGACTTCATGCAAAGTCCCTTCTGCAAAGATCACATTTGTCATCACATCATCCTATCTTTCAGGTTGCCTACATGAGCAAAACCGAAGCCACGGAGAGGGGGTCTGTTACCGGATTCGAAACTTATCATGATGAACTGATGGCAGCCCGCGAGGAAAGAAGCCGTGATGTGCTCAGCCTGAGTATCCTGTACCGGTTAATGGCCGAGTTAATTCAGAGTTCTCCGGAAGCGCTGGCACAGCCTAAGCCCTCGGTTTCAAAGGAAGCCTATGTACGGCAAGCCATTGAATTTATCGAGAATAATTACAGCCAGAGGATCAGCGTTATGGACATCGCACGCTCCGTCGGGCTGGACCGGACCTACTTGTCAGGCCTCTTCAAATCGCAGTTCGGCTTGTCCCTTCAGACATTTTTGCTGGAATACCGGATGAACCGTGCAGCTGAGTTGCTGCAGAACAAGGAGCTGTCGATCAGTGATATTTCAAGATCCGTCGGATACATTGATCCGTTTCTCTTCTCAAAAATGTTCAAAAAAGTGACCGGCTTATCGCCTCGCCATATGAGAAATGGAGAGAGATATAAATAAAAAATCACCCCATCCATCGATTGGAGTGATTCATGACATGTATGCTTAAGCAGATTAATATTTCAGGACTTACCGACAAATCGGGTGGTTAGTGAGGAGCGACTCGATCTAAAATGGGATTTTTTCACTCTCGGCGTACGGGAACGCCGGGGGTTATTTTTTTGGAAGATTAATTATTGACCGTGGAAAGTTACTATATTATGAATTATTTGGTGAAAGTAAAACCTTCTACTCCTTTTAACCGATAAATAATTTGAGAAATAATAGAAAAAGAGAGGGATCAGATTGAAAAACGAGGACAGCTATCAGCTGCCCGTTTGGGAAACCGGGAAGCAGAATTCTGAGATGAACAAGAAAATTTCTAGGTGGAGGTCGACAATGAAACGATTAATGGCAGCTCTGTTAAGCCTTATGTTAATCCTCACGGCTCATTCAGGTTCGGTGCAAGCCAAGGGGAATGACATAAGTGCTGTTAGCGAACAGGAATATACACGTATCGGCGAGGATTACGACATTCTTGACGACAACATACTACTGGCGAAAAACGATGGATCCGTATGGACTTGGGTCATAAATAAAGATTCTTTAAAAACTTTAGATTGCTATATAGCTGAAATGTTCCAAATTCCGGGCTTGCAGGATGTGAAGCAATTTAGGTACAAATCGCATGGGGAGAATAGTAGAGCTATTATTAACTACGTTGCGTTAAAAAAGGATGGAACCGTATGGTATTGGGACTCCAAAATCACTGAAACCGACGATACTATTATACATAGTCCTATGAATACTCCTTCGCTTATCAAAGATTTGAATCACGTAACTTCACTCGTCGCCGATTTTTTCGACAGCTCTAACTTCAAGACCTTGTTCGTATTAAAATCAGACGGCTCGGTTTGGAGCTGGGGAAGCGAAATGGGGGGTGCCTCATCGATTCCGATTCAATCGAAGCTGCTTGATGATGTCGCATCCATACGCTCGGCGAACGGTTTCGCATACGCGGTTAAAAAAGATGGTTCGGTTTGGAGATGGAGCACAAGTGAGTACCTTCCGTATAATATCTCTAAAAGCAAAGGTCCAGAGCAGGTCAAGGGTCTTAATGATATCGTCAACATAGAGGTGGGCTCTTATCCAAACTTTGCTTACAAGAAAGACGGCTCGGTCTGGTCCTGGTCGGCGTATAACCCTGCAAGTGTTCCCGAACAATTACATGGAGCAGCAGGCGCACGAAGTATTGTTGAATTTAGCATGATGTTGCAAGATCAATTTATTGATCCCATTTATGCTTTGCGAACGGATGATCAGCTTTGGTCCGTGTACAACGACGATAAAGTGTTCCCCGGGCTTACGGATATCGCCTCCGTACACAATAAGGTCAAGGACAGGTATTCTAAATGGTATTATGCATTGAAAAAGGATCAGACCTTGTGGGCGTGGGAAGATAATATTTATTCCTTGCCAAAGCTTGTTGTGTTCACGAAAGAAACGGCAGCTGGCAATCGCTCGGGGACAGCAACCCAACCAACCGGTAATCGAACTGTAGTAAAAAACCAACCGACGGGTAGTCGTCCTGAAACAACAGACCAACCAACTGCTGGTCGCTCAGAGACTAAAGCTCAACCTGTTATACGGACTTCGCCGGAAATTAGCCTTTTTCCGTTTATCACGATGCTGAAGCCTGGTGAACAACAGACTATTACCGCAAGCAATGTGCTTCCTGGAACCAAGATAACGTACACTATTGGCGATCCAAGCATAGGAACCTTATCGAATGTGAATGGCATACCGATCGTAACCGCGAATAAATCCGGACAAACTATTGTACGGGCAACCGCAACCAGGGCCGGTTTTCCGGACGAGACCGCCTACTTCTTGTTGTATATCGTTGAAGGCAGCATGCTGTCCGATACGTATTTCACTGCCGTCCGGTCTATCCCTGACGCTGACAAGAAGAATTCGGTTATCGTGGAGGGTCTGACTCAAGCGGGAGAGCTTGTGATCACGGCCGCAAGCAGCGAAAAGCCGACTCCCGTTAACGGCCAGCTCCTCATAACGCCCGAACTGATTGACCGCTTAGCCGGCAATGCGTCAAAGGCGAAGTCAGCGGTAAAGCAGGCGCTGTCGGAGAACAGGATTGCGCTTGCGAGAGAGTTAATCGTGAATGCAGAAATTTTGCCCTCGCCCGGACAAAATGAATATATTTTCAAGCTGTACAAGGATAGCTTAGTTGGTCGGAAGGATATCGACTATATTACCGTTCTTGCGGGGGATGCGAAGTTGGTGCTGAATGTTGCGACCGCAGATCGCCTGTTCGATTCGCTTCCGGTGATTGTGATTCGTCTGGTCAAAGAAAATAACGGCGGATATCGCGTACAATTTTCAGATGAACAAGGTCAGGAGCTTCCGAACATATCAAGTAACATCCTGCTCATTCTGCCTGCAAAGCAGACGAATGCGACACATACCAGTGTGTTCTATTCAAATGGAAAAAAGCCGCGGCCGATCGGCGGAAAGTTCAATCCGTCCCAAAACGGCATGGAAGCGGAAATCAACCGTTCCGGGGCGTATTTCGTGGACGAAAATTCCAAGTCGTTTCCTGATGTTGACGATCGAGATCCAGAGCTGCAGCAAGCGGTACAGTTTCTGGCCTCCAAAGGTATCGTTACCGGGAAAGACAATGGCAATTTTGAACCTGATTCCCTGCTCACCCGCGCAGAGTTCACGGCCATGCTTGTAAGAGCTTTTTATGCTTTGGATGAAACGGCGACGGAGAGTTTCTCAGACGTGCATCCGTCGCAATGGCATCATCCATATATCGCTTCATCCGAAAAAAAGCATATCGTCGAAGGTTATCCAGATGGCACGTTTAAGCCGGATCATACGATATCCCGGGAAGAAATGACCGCGATCGGCGCAAGATCCCTGCATGAAAAGAAACATTATTTTTACCCTACGAATACAGAGGATTACCTGAACCAATTCGTGGACAAAGAAACGATATCCAATTGGGCCAAGCCAACGATGTCCTTGGCTGTGAAGCAGCGCTTGATCGATGTTCCCGCTGATAAACGGATTAAAGCTCGCGAGGCTGTCACGCGCGGGGAAGCTGCCCGAATGCTGTACCGGCTTTATTTGCAGCTTTGACCACAGGCCCGAAAAAACGGAAAGAAAATAAAGAAGCACAGATAATTACAGAAAAAAATGCCCTCCCGACTTCCATAGGAAAGCGGGAGGGCGTTTATATATACTTCACGTATTAGTCAGGAGACACAGGACTTAGCCGCTCTATCTGACTCAATTATTTCAAGAAATCCTTCTTGTCCAGGGCACGATCCACAAGGCGAACCTCACTGATCCATCCGTTGAATACGCCGTCCAATTTATTAGCGTAATGACTTGCACCGACCATCCATGGCTGGTCAACTGAAGCGAGTCCGTAAGCTCTTGTGTCTGGGTTTCGCAGAACCTCGACACCATCAATATACATTGTGGTCGAAGTCCGATCATTCACAATCGAGATATGATGCCAGTTGTCATCCATCTCCCAGGACCAGTTAGTCTGCTCGCTGTCGTAATTCACAGGATACACAGCCCACTGGATTTCACGCAGGCTGGAGACGGACATCGTAGCCAATGGCGCATCCGCTTCTCCAGCCATTTTTCCGGCATCCTTCCCGGTTCCAAGACGTCCTAAAATGCCCATCCAGGAGTGCTTGTCGCTTTGAAAATCAGGACTGAGCTTCACAATCGCTTCTACGGTATATCCATTCTCAAAGTTTTGTTTATTTAACGGTGCGTTATCCGAGGTCTGCAAATAAGACCCTTTCTCCTGTGTTTTATCACCAAAGAAGCGGATGCCTGAGCGACTTTGCGGATTTTGGGCATTCCCCTTGTACCAGATCAAATCCTCCGCTGCAGCATTGCCTGCATCCTTGCGGTACAGATCGTTTCCTTGATTGGTTAAGTCTCGCACGACGGGGGTTCCGTTACCTGCAACAGCCTGACCCTCAGTGGCGGTACGATTTTCAAAACGCCAGTGTGCCTGCGTACCTTCTACACTCGGAACTTCCTTGTCAACTTGAATGGCTGGCTGGAATCCGGAAAACCGCTCTTCAAAATCCATGGAAATGGTAAAATCATTAAAATCATCGACCAGCTTTTCCTCATCAAAAATCGTTCTTTGGCTCTCCGGCATCTTCATCACCCAAGGGGAGAACGATTCGACATGAATGCGGTTTTTGGCCATATCGAATTCTAGCGTTCTCATCAATCCGTTGCCACCGTGAAAAGCACTTTGGTAATCCACGACCATCATGACCACATCGTTGCCCTTGTCATTCTTCATTACCTTATGAGCATAGCCGTGATGATGACCGTTGACCGTTAAGAAAATCTGATCATTCTTCTTGATCAGCGTGTCCCACAAGTACTGACCATGGTCAGTCATGACCGCTTTCTTCTTATCACCCGATATGTTAAGCAATTGGTGAGTAAATAGCATAACCGGATAGTCTGGATGCTTGTCGATAACCTCCTGAGCCCACTTCAAAGATTCCTCAGACGCTCTCCAATCCAGGAACAGAGTAATATATTTCTTGCCCGCCCCTTCAAATATGTAGTAGGAGTTAAAACCATTCTCCGAGTGACCGCCAAAGCCCGGAATCGACTTCATCCTTCCGGCAGAAAAATAGTTCAAAAATGGCTCATTCTTCAGATCACGTTCATTATCTTTTTGGCTCGGATCCAAGACATCATGATTGCCTGCCAGATATCCGTAAGGAATCTTGGCCTTATCTAGAACCTGCATTACCTCATCTGCGTTTTGCCACTCATAGCCTTCGTTAACTCTGTCAACTATATCCCCCAGATGCGAGGTGAATACGATGTTCTCCTGTTCAGCATTTTTCTTGACCCATTGTGTCTGCGACATAGAGATTTCATTTTTATAACGAGCATATTTTTGCGTATCCGGCAAAATAGCGACCTTGAAGCTATCGCTCTCCTCTAAAGCACCAGACTTGGCTGTTACCGGGCTGGTGTCTGCGAAAATCCCTATGATCAGCATGGCTGACAACAGGATAGCTAAAGCTCTTCTAAATGGTTTCATTCTGAGTTGTCCCTCCAAAATTAAGATATGGGATAATCTTAGAATTAAAATGTTATCGGAGCATAAACAGAATTGCCGTTTTTGGTTAAACCGGATTTTTAGGTTTTACCCTGTTGACAAATTGCTTACCGATAGTTAATAATTTATATGAGCAACTGATCATATATAAATAAAGGTTTGGAGGAACAAGGTATGAGCCATTCACATAGTCACGATCATCATGGACACAATCACGGACATCAGCATGCGCATGGACACGGAGGCAAAAATAACGCCAAAGGACTTACGATCGCATTAATCATTACAGGCAGTATTATGGTATTGGAATTCTTCGGCGGACTGATTACGAACAGCCTGGCCCTTCTCTCTGATTCCGGACACATGCTCAGTGATGTCGCAGCTCTTGCGCTTAGCCTGGTCGCAATGTGGTTTGCCACCCGGCCGGCTTCACCTAGTAAGACTTACGGCTTTTTCCGGTTTGAGATTTTAGCCGCCCTCTTCAATGGCATCTCTCTCTTTGTCATCGCCGGATTTATTTGCTGGGAGGCCTACGGGCGCTTCATGGAGCCCCCAACTGTCGCCAGCGGCTCCATGATGCTGATCGCCTTCATTGGACTACTTGCCAATCTGCTCAGTGCATGGTCCTTAATGCGGAAGAGTGACATTAAAGACAATATTAACGTCCGCAGCGCATACCTTCATGTTATCGGGGATGCCCTCGGCTCTGTAGGTGCCATTGTGGCTGGTCTTCTGATGTGGCTATTCGGATGGTATATTGCGGATCCGATCGTGAGTGTGTTTGTCGCCCTGCTCATCCTGAGAGGGGCATGGAATGTGATCAAAACAACCATTCACGTTCTCATGGAAGGCTCCCCTGCTTCGGTTGATCAAGAGCAGGTTATTCAGACCCTTATGGAAATTGACGGCGTGGTAGATGTGCACGACCTGCACATCTGGACCATTACTTCCGGACTTGATTCCCTGAGTTGCCACCTCACCATTACGGACCACGCTAACAGCCAGCAGGTCCTTCAGGAGGCTATCATACGGATTGAAGAACGATTCAAAATTCAGCACACCACCATTCAGGTTGAGCAATCTCATATCTTACACCCTGAATTCAAAGTGTGAATCCAATGGCTAAAATGTAACAAACGCCGGCGTGTATACGCCGGCGTTTATTAATTCCGTTAGATGGATACGTTGTCATTATTATTCATTTTCAATGGAAAATATATCGTCACCATGGTTCCCTGCCCTACAGCACTGGATAAAGACATTCGACCTTTATGTGTATCCAATATCTTCTGGACAATCATCATACCAAGGCCATTTCCCTCCGGCTTCGTTGTATGGAACGGCTCTCCAATCCGATCCAGTACATCTTCTGTCATACCTGATCCATTGTCGGTGAAGGAGATAACCTGACAGTTGTCTTTCACATCCAGCAAGATGTCAATGTTCCCGCCAAAGGGAAGTGCCTCCATAGAGTTTTTCAAAATATTCAAAAACACCTGCTTAATTTGGTTCCGATCGCAAGTGATCTCCTGGCTGTGAAGACATTCCGTCTGAATCTCCACATGGTTCAGCGCCGCCTGAATTCCGAACACGTTCAACACTTCTTTTAAGATCGTCTCGCACTGCTCTTGCTTAAACTGGACCACTTGAGGCTTGCCCAGAATTAAAAACTCGCTGACAATCATGTTCATCCGCTCGAGCTCTGACATGATCAGATTATAATGACGCAGTTTGGCGTCTTGACTGGATAGCTGCAGCATTCCCTTCACCGTAGTTAGAGGATTACGCACCTCGTGCGCAATACTTACTGCAAGTTGCCCGGCGAACACTAGTTTTTCCGTATTTCGTAGCACTTCCTCGGTATTCTTTATTTCCGTAATATCACGCAGACTTCCTACCACTCCGGTCATAACACGGTTCAGATCATACACGGGCAGCACATCAAGAATGTAATAGTGTACAACTCCGTTTATTGAGATGGATAACTCCTGGCCGATGCATTGATTGCGGTCCTCAATAACCTGTTTAAAATAACAACCTATCTCATTTATTCCGAATACAGGCGCCCCTAGGTAAGCTCTTTTGTTCGCAGAGTTAAGGTTTAATATTTTCATACTGTTTTCGTTCATTTGAACGACATTACCTACCGGATCTGTAATTATCACCCCGTAATAGTTCGTCTCCATCAGCAGTTGGTTCAAAATATGAAGCTGGCTGTTCTGCCTGCGCAGCGTCAACTCCCGCTCCACAGAATCTGAAATCGTACTCAGCAGTGACATCAGATGGGGGTGGGCAAAATCAACATCCGTCATCAAAGAGATCGTTCCTGCAATTGAATCCCTTCCTTCGTAGTAAAAAGGAGCCGAGTAGCAGGCGATACGGTGCAGAGCATCATGATAATGTTCCTTGCCAATCAACTGGAAGGGGCGCCGGCTGAGAAGACATAGATCAATGGAGCTTGTTCCAGCCTCTTCGTTATATCTTACACCTTCTGCAATACCGAGGTGGTTTACGGTTTCTAAAATAGAAGGGTTACCTACAAATTCAAGAACGTATCCCTCATAATCAGTAATCTGAATTAATATCGGGTTGTCAGAAACAGAAGCAAGGAATTTCTCCACAAAATAGTGGATAACTTCAATACAATCCATGTAGATTTTTTGTCTATCTACTAGCTGTTTCTCAGAAAAACGACAGATAAACTTTGGAGGCAGGCTTGGATCTATCCCCTTATTTCTGCATTGTTGTTTGGATTTCCGAATAATCTCCTGATCCGTTAGTCCATCGTATAATCTATTCATATGACATACCCCATTTTTCATGCTGCTGTATAAATCTATCTATCTGATATTCTACCATCCCCGCGTTTATCCTTCACCCCGCTTTTTTTATCAAATCGTATATACTTCCCTGATATTTAGGGGATTAAATGGTGTGTATCACGAAAATAATTGCGATTGTATAGTAAGCTGGGGTGAGTCGGATTCTTTTGCAACGCATACTCATTGTGCTCAAATGCCTTCCTAAAATCTCCGATCCGGTCATAACATAAGCACAGTTGTAAATGAGGATACCATGTAGAAGCGTTCCGATTTGACATGCCCATTGTTTCCGGAGGAGGGATTTCAGTCGCAAGTCGGTACCAGAATACTGCAGTCTCGTATTTCTTCTCTCCAAAAAAATACTCCCCGAGAGCACAGGATACTTCGGGACGCGGTATTTCGTAACGGAGCGCCCGTGTCAAAGATTCAAATCTCTTAGTCTGATTGCCCATATGCGTATAACACTCCGACAATTTCAGACAAGCCTGAATATTGTCTTCAATCCACCCCTCTTCGGTAGTCAGCATCAGGTCATAATAACGGGCAGCTTCCTCGTATAAGGTGTGATCCCTTAGTTCATTGGCAAAGTAGTAAAGATCTCGGGTTGAAAACGTCTCACCAGCTTGCTGTCGCTTGCGGTAAATCTGTAAATTCCGATCCGTATAGGATTTCTGCTTATGGTGGGTAATACAGACATCACTATCCAAAAATGTGCCGTAAGCAGCTAAATATTCATGTACTGCACCAATCCATTGGAAGTTACAGTCTCTTCTCACCAGCCGGTTCCGTCGTAAACTGGTATTTACGTTACCCTCGCCATCAAAGGAAAGGTTATAAGGCATCGTTATCCGATCGATAGACGGGCGTATCATCTGCCTAAGAACCGTAAAACGCTCACGGTCTTGATCCTTCAGAATGTCATCCGCATCCAGCCACAATATGTACTGCTTCGTTGCCTTCGAGAAGGAAAAATTCCGTGCAGCTGCGAAATCGTCAATCCACTGGAAATCGAACACCCGATTCGTGAATTGGTATGCGATTTCTTTCGTCCTATCTGTTGAGCCTGTATCGACTATATTGATTTCGTCCACGATATCTTTAACCGATTGCAGCAACCCTGCGAGCGTTCCCTCCTCTTGACGAACGATCATGCACAAGCTGATTGTAATGTGTGTAGGGTGTTCTTCGTCACGAACCATAAGGTCCTGCTCCGAGTATGCCTCTATGGCTCCAAGAGAATCCTGCGAGTTTATATTCGTAGCACGAGGGGAATCTTTAGCATCTCTTTCTTCTTTCGCGTCTTTCGATAGTTCTTGCTTTTCATAGTATGGAGAAGTTTCCATAAAGGATCCGCTTGAAGGGGAACAATAAACGCCCGCTCCTAATGAGCGGGCGTTTTCCGATGTCTGATCCGTCGATCCGGTACCTACCTCGATCATTTCGTCCACCATGTCTTTAAAACTCGTAAGACAGCCGCCAATCCATTGTTGTTCATCTCTATCCATCATGAACAGTGATAATGTCTTTTCCCGCACAGGCGCCCTCCTTTAAAAAACATGAATCCAACTGCCTGAACCGCAACGGCTGAGGCAGAGCATTCTCTCCTCACAAATTGTATTCAAAGAGGCTATAGAATAGCACACCCCAAATGGACACCTGATTACAAAGGGATACATTCTTCCACCTAGGGATAAGTATCTACAAAATGTAATATTTTACTTTAAAATCTATTATTGTTGAAAAGGGCGCTCATCAGTAATAACAAAACTACCAACATTCGTTAAGGAGGGACTCATATCACAATGGAGTTATGGCTTCCAAAGTGGAGCGAAATGTATTTGCATGTTAAATGGTTTACGAAGGATCATACGTGGATCCCCCAGCCGATGTCTCAGGTTATTAACACATCTTTCCTCTTTTGGCTCGGGTTCACGGTAATCGTACTGCTCCTCTTGGCGTTCTTCCACGATACACTTGAACGTATCCCGTTCATCAGGCGTATTCATGAATGGCTAAATCTATTAAAAAAGCAAGGACAGCTCATCCTCCGTATTGGCCTCGGTTTAGGGCTGCTGCTACAGCTCAGCACAGGGACATACCTATCACCTGAATTCACTCCGGAAGCTCACTGGGTAGACATCGTGCTAATCGCAGCCATTGCGGGATTACTTCACCGAAAAACTTTATTTATTAGCAGTACCGCTATACTCCTGTTGTATATTCACGCCACTTTGGTATACGGCATCTTTCATACCCTCGACTATCTGTTTTATCCAGGAATCGTGTATTACCTGTATGTGTGCACAACACGTTGGAGAGCGACAGCAGCCCCTATCCTGTATATATCCACTGGCTTGTCTCTCGCATGGCTTGCCATGGAGAAGTTGACCATTGCCAAGCTTGCGCACTCACTCATGCATGATTACGGTATTCCCACATTGGGATTTAGTGTCGAGGACTTCGTTCTGATTAGCGCCTTCATCGAAATGGGACTCGCCTGGTCATTTATTGTCGGCTTCATGAACAGATTCACCTCAATTCTGCTGACGGGTGTATTTCTAATGACCACCATGGTGTTCGGTATAAAGGAAATCATCGGACACACCATTATCCACACGCTGCTGATCATGTTTCTCATTGAAGGGAGCGGCGATTATAAAACACCATTTCAGTTTCACCGTTCCTCCATACTACGCGGCCTGTTTGTAGCTGTTAATTTTTGTATATTCCTGTTCGGATTGATGGCCTTGTACATCTGGATGGGGCAAGCGGCAATGGCCTGCCACTAAACTTCGCTCAGAATTTGATGAATGCGCTTCCCTGATTTATCATCTATGAAAAGGGCTGTCCACAACGTCAAATGCAGACAGCCCCTTCCTAGTCTCCTTCTTGACTTCCAGAGACACGGATATCCTCAAACATCCGCTCCCACTGGTGATCCGAGTTGTTTCATAAAGGTATTTACATTCAGTACACCGACTCTAATAAATTTCCGCCGCATATTCAGCTCACACGAAAATTCCCCAGACATTTAGCTGGGGAATTTTCAAATCATATCATATATCAAATAATTTACCGCCGGATGCTTCAAATAATCTAGAGTACATTTTTAGCGCGTAATTATCAGTCATTCCTGCAATATAGTCACAAACCAGTCTTGCATTATGGTAGTCCGACGAAGCGCTCCATCGGTTTTTCACATCTTCTGGCAGCAGATTCTGATCATGTA
This sequence comes from Paenibacillus uliginis N3/975, assembly GCF_900177425.1. Taxonomy (NCBI): domain Bacteria; kingdom Bacillati; phylum Bacillota; class Bacilli; order Caryophanales; family Paenibacillaceae; genus Paenibacillus; species Paenibacillus uliginis. The sequence goes on from NZ_LT840184.1 coordinate 5,813,321, forward strand.
TCATGGCGTCGAACAATTTATCAATGATTTGACCGCCACGCCATTCAAAGGTTTGAACTCTTTGCGATAAGATTACATGCTGCTCCACCAGCTTTTTGAGGCTGTCCAAAAAGTTCATCGTATTCTGCGGCATAACAGCCTTAAACCGCAATCGGTTTGAAATCAAATGCGGCATCTTTTCTTCCAGAGATACATCATTGATGAACCCGGAAACCAAATCGGCAAACAACTGCTTAACCGGGTACCCTCCGGATTCTTTTTGAGCAAGATACGTAACAATCACGTTCTTTATCCGCCCCGAGGCTAGGTCCGCATGCTGCTCCAACACTTCATAAAGATGATTATGGGATATAAGATTCAGCTTTAAGGAGTCCTCCAGATCGTACGTTGCATAAGCAATATCATCCGCCAGTTCAATAACAGAGCACTCCAGCGTCTTGTTTATCGTTCTCAGATGTTTTCCATCTTCCATATCAGAACACATGAGCAGATACTTCTGTTCCTCCGGTGTAAACTCTCCAATGAGCCATTGAAAGACGGCCTCATCTTCGTCAAAAACGCTGCATTTTGGCGGTTTCTTCACTACTGCATGATTATTAACGTTTTTCATGACGGAAGGATATTTTAGAATAGAAAGCAGAGAAGCTCTGGTTAAATTAAGACCAATCTCCCTCTGTCCTTCCAAGCAGGTCAACAGTCTAAAAGTATGTGCATTTCCTTCAAAATTCAAATCGAAGGTCCGCATGCATTTATTTAGGGCGCGCTCGCCTTGATGTCCAAAGGGTGGATGTCCCAAGTCATGCGCTAATGCAGCAGCTTCAACCAGAGAAATATCGATATTCTCCTCTTTATCTTTCAGAAATTTATCATTATCATTTAAGGACGTACCAATTCCCCTTGCAATCTGGGCAACTTCCAGGGAATGAGTTAATCGCGTTCTGTGAAAATCACCTTCGCTGACTGCGATAACCTGCGTTTTAGCCTGCAATCTTCGGAAAGCAGCTGAGTGAATAATTCTCCCGTAATCCCGTTCAAAATCATCACGCACAGAGATCCGCTGCTTGGCATTTTCCTGATCTACTTTTCGCTCGATATCTTGTTCATTATAAAATGGATTTCGGAAAGGTTTATGAAGGATCATTACAGTTCACCTCGGATTCAGAGATTCATTTTCTTACTTTTTATCCCATATGTTTCAAGTCCAAGCTGTTTGATAAATTATACCATACTCCAAAATAGGAAGGATGAATGGTTCTGGGAACTATATTCGTATTGTACGGGCCCTCTGCATCGGGGAAGACCGAAATACAACGCCACTTGACAACAGATCATTTATTTCGAATCATTACGGTCACTACGCGACCGCCTAGAGAGCATGAAATCCATAGTATCCACTACATCTTCACGGATAAAAAGCAGTTCAAGCAAGGTGTTGCCGACAATCAATTCGTAGAGTGGACGCAGTACAATGGCGAATTTTACGGAACTTTAAAATCCAGCGTTGAAGAAATCATCACTGGAGATCAAAATGCGGTGATCATTTTAGATATTGCAGGCGTTCGCGCACTAAAGAGCTTGTACAACAACGTTACAGCGATTTTTATCGGAGCAGATTTGGAAAGCCTTCAGCGAAGACTGGAAAACCGTAATATGTCTAGAAAAGAATTGACTGAGCGGTTAAACAAAGCCAAGTTTGAAGAGTTGAGCGAGCCTTATCTTAACCTCGCGGATGCCATCGTGTGGAACAGCGATGAAACTCCTCTGGAACAGTCCATTCACCGAGTCCAAACAATCATATCGCATGGTGTCAGCGCAGAATAAACATGACTGTTGCTCAACCTCCACGCTGGACGGCAAGGGGCTGCCTGGACAAAATCTTATTCAGACTTTGCCTCGGCAGCCCCTTTTACGTTGTATTTCTTATTGATTGAGTAGAAATTCCTCGCCTGCAATACCGGGCGAAGTCATATGGTACGGATCCAAAATCACACGGATCTGTTCTTCGGTCAGAAGACCTTTCTCCAAAATAATCTCTTTCACATTCTGTCCTGTCTGCTGCGCTTCTTTCACGAGACGGGAAGCGACATCATACCCCAGATGCGGATTCAAAGCGGTAATAATACCAAAGCTTGTGTCTACATAATGCTTGCATCTGTCGATGTTAGCCTGCAGATCCGCAATGAGGTTTTTGTTGAACACATCCATGCCGTTCTTCAGAATCTTGATGGAATGCATCAAATTGTTCGCCGCGACCGGCATCATGACGTTAAGCTCGAACTGTCCCGCTTCACAAGCCAGACAGATCGTATGATCATTGCCCATGACCTGGAAGGAAATCTGATTCATCACTTCCGCCATTACCGGATTGACTTTGCCCGGCATAATGGACGATCCCGGTTGTCTTGCCGGTACCAATAGCTCATTAAATCCGGCCTTTGGCCCGGATGCCATCATACGAATGTCATTGCACATCTTGGATATATTGACAGCACAAACCTTCAGCGCCGCCGACAGCTCCAGATAAGCATCCGTATTTTGCGTAGCGTCAACCAGATCCTCAGCCTGCTCCAGAGCTATTTGGGTCTGCTCCTTCAGCAAGCTAACAACACTCTCCATATATTCTACAGGTGCGTTGAGGCCCGTCCCTACGGCCGTCGCGCCCATGTTTATTTGTAACAGACCTCGTGCAGCCCGCTCAATGCGTCCGATGTCTCTGCTAAGCACTTTACCATAAGCGCTGAATTCCTGGCCCAAACGGATTGGCACGGCATCCTGAAGGTGGGTCCGGCCCATTTTGATGACATGGTCAAACTCCTTAGCCTTCTCGTTAATACCGTTAACAAGGTTACGGAATACTATCAGCAAATCCTGTGTCAAACGGTAGGCTGCGATACGAATGGCGGTCGGAATGGCATCATTGGTCGATTGGGACATATTTACGTGATTGTTAGGATTACAGTAGAAATAGTCCGCTTTTCCCTTACCCATTAACTCCAGCGCCCGATTAGCCAGCACCTCGTTCATATTCATATTAATGGAGGTACCTGCTCCACCCTGAATGGAATCGACGATAAACTCTGAACGAAACTGTCCTTCGATAACCTCATGAGCCGCTTCTACAATGGCATTGCCGATACCTTTTGGTAGCAGACCCAATTGCATATTCGCAAGCGCCGCAGCTTTTTTCACTTCAGCCAGTGCGGAGATCAATTCTCCATGGATAGGAACTCCACTGATCGGAAAATTCTCCACTGCTCTGACCGTATTAATTCCGTAATAAGCCTGTGCGGGAAGCTGTCTCTCACCGAGGAAATCTTTTTCAACCCGATAATTCACGTCCATGATCTTCATCACCATTACCTTTCGAATTCCAGCATGTCATGTCTGGTACTGTAAACATTCGGTTCCGCCTATAATATTCCTTTAATTTTATTAAATATTTTGTAGAATAATCCATGGATTCTTTAGACGGTCATTTCGAACTAATTAAAGCATATCCTTCACCGAACGGAAAAAGACGCTCTATGTTCAACTTCACAATAATTTCTCAGACTTTTGATTTCATCATTTGCCCACTTTTCAAGTGATTCAAATCACCCGACTTAACCACAGCACTCCCTATACTTAACCATATAGAACAGCTTTTAACTTTAACAGTCACCGCTTCGATCTCTATAGAACTGCTATAAACAGGAGGTTTTACACATGAGTCAAATCACGCTAAACACGCTTGTTGCCGATATTGTTACCGCTGTTCCTCAGACTGCCGATCTGTTCCGCAAGCTGCGGATTGATTTTTGCTGCGGTGGGAAAATCGCGCTGGAACAAGCATCACTAAACCGTAACTTAGACCCGCTGCAAGTCCTCTCTGAGATATTAGATATAGACAAGAAGCAAAAGGAGTATGCGGAACAACACATGGCCGCAGAGCGTAGTGAAAAAGAACTGATCACCTTCATTCAGCAAAAACACCACGCTTTTTTGAGAGACGAGCTGCCCCAGCTAACTCCATACGTTACAAAACTTGCTCGTGTGCATGGGGAGAACCATCCTCATCTCTTACGTGTACAGGAAATCTACTCTAGTCTGAAGCAAGAGCTTCTGGAACATACCGAGGATGAGGATCAGGTTGTATTTCCACGAATCATCGATTTCGTGAATGAACCAACGGCCATAGCCGCTGAGGCACTCAAACCCCATGTTCTGGAGCTTGAGAGCGAGCACGAAGCCGCAGGCGATCTGCTTAAGGAGCTTCGTGAAATCACGCATGACTTCGAACCGCCTGCCGATGCCTGCGGCACGTATCGTCTCGTATACCAGCGTCTGGCGGCTATCGAGAAGGACACCTTTGAGCATATTCATCTAGAGAATAATGTGTTATTCGAAAAGGTCCGCGCAGCCATGTAAGTAAGAAAGACCTGTCCCGTTACGATCTGGGGCAGGTCTTTTTGCTATTGTTGAAGGGATATAACATCAAACTGACAAAAAGCCGTTTCGGATAGACCTCAGGTCTAAACGAAACGGCTTTTATATGCCGACTATATCGCTGATGTATCTACAAACAGCGTATCCACAAAACTTCTGCAATACTCATCGGCAATCTGCTCCGCACTGTATCCCTTATCGCGCATATACAGAATAATATCAGCCCGTGGAAGTGAAGACAGTAATATGGATGTGAATTCCGGATCCATTGGCTTCAGCTCTCCTCGCTCAGCCGCATGCTCCAGAAGGCTTTTTATCTGTAATCGTAGATAAGTGAACGGCGGGTTTTCACACAGCTCGTTCTTGGTGTCCTCCAGTCGGCCGGTGGACAGTATAATCCGCAGCCATTCCAGATCTTCATTGAAGTGAAGAATCAATCTAGTCATAATAGTGCGAATCCGAACGGCAACCGATTCTTCACCGCTGCTCTGAAGGTAGTCATCCAATTCTTGCATAAATCGATCGATCTTCGCTTCCATCAGGGAGAAGCAAATTTTGCTCTTGCTAGGATAACGGCGATACAAGGTCCCTTGACCTATACCAGCTGTTTTCGCCACCTGATGCATGGAAACGTCCTCGACTCCGTATTTATTAAATAAAGCTTGAGCCGTATCCAAGATTTTCCGACCTAATACGTCATACTGTTTTCTACTCGCCAATGCATGCATCCCTCTCTAATCGAATACACGGCAACCTTTATGCGGCGGACTTTTCTTCTGCGGACGGTGAATACGTACGCTTAACAAAGAAGCCCAGCACCAAGGCAACTACTGCAAGAACGAGTCCGGTTATAAAGGCACTATGAAGGCCTGCAACCATACTCTCCACCGGATTCAGATCCCCGGTCGTCTCAACGTAATTTTTAGCTCCTGCTGTCATGATACTAATAAAGAGTGCCATACCAATAGCCCCTGCTACCTGCTGCAAGGTGCTCATAATCGCTGTTCCATGCGGATACAACAAACGTGGCAACTGATTCAAGGCCGTCGTCTGAGCAGGCATCATGACCATCGAAATTCCTATCATCATCATAACATGAAGGAAGATCACATAACCACCCGTCCATGAAGCATCAACGCGTGAGAATAGGAAGATGGCGATACACAAAAGAGTCAGCCCAGGTATAACCAAAACTCTCGGTCCGAATTTATCAAACAGCTTACCCGTAATCGGTGCCATCAGGCCATTGATAATTCCCCCAGGCATCATAACAAGACCTGCCGACAGCGCAGTTAGCCCCATCACTTTTTGCAGGAACAACGGCAGCATAATCATGGTCGAGAACATACTCATCATCAACACAAGCATCAGCACTGTCACCAATGAGAACATTGGATATTTGAATGTGCGCAGATCCAGCATAGGTTCCTTCATTCTTAATTGACGCCATACGAAGAGCAGCAAACTGATGGCGCCTGCAGTAATACACCATACGACCTTCCAATCAGACCAGGTACCCTCTCCTGCACTACTGAAACCATACACAATCCCACCGAAACCAATCGTCGACAATATGATCGAGATGAAATCAACCTTCGGTTTCGTCAGTTCCGTAACGTTCTTCAGGTACATACTTGCAAACAGAATCGAGAAAGCTGCAAGCGGAATGATAAGGAAAAATAACCAGCGCCAATTAAGCGCATCAACAATCAGTCCCGAAAGCGTAGGTCCGATGGCTGGGGCTGTCATCATAACCAATCCGATCATCCCCATCGCTGCTCCGCGATTTTGAGGCGGATAAATACTAAGTATCGTATTCATCAGAACTGGTAACAAAAGCCCTGTTCCGAAAGCCTGCAAGATACGACCGAACAGCAGCACCCCAAATACCGGTGAAAAACCACAAACAATCGTACCCATTAAAAATAACGTCATTGCGCCTATAAACATCTGCCTTGTTGAAAACCACAGCTGGAGCAATGCTGTCACCGGTACCAGAATCCCGACAACCAGCATGTAGGATGTTGACAGCCATTGAACCGTCGATTCCCCAATACCGAACTGCTCCATCAAGCTTGGGAAAGCAATATTCAGCAGTGTCTCATTTAAGATAGAAACGAATGCGCCAATAATCAGTGCAGCTACAATCGGCCCTCTTTTTATCTTGCTTAAATCAATTTTGGCCGAACTTGGCCCCACTCCCATATCCAAGACCTTATCCTCCCTTGTTTCTGTATGCGGACAATTGTCCGGTAGTGCGTTTTTTATTTTATCGGACAATTGTCCGCGAGTCAATCCGAAAATTTATTTAAATTTTATGTACCAATTACATCGTATATTGTCATCAAAAAAAAGATCCGCCAGCTTCATAGTCTGGTCAGATCCTTCGCATCCTATATATTCTTCTATCAGATTCAATCTACCTTGATAGGTATTCGGTCAAGGACTACATATTCAGAGCATGCTTCTCCTTGTATACCTTCGCCCATCCCTCCAAATTATTCGTAACGATGAGCAGTTCAGGATACTGCGCAAGAGATTCTAGTACCGCTTCATTGTCAGGCGTCCAGACGATGAGCTGGATGTCTCTCTTACGTGCTTCCTCCATAAACCGGGGTGTCACATACACATATTTTACAGAAACATAGCGTGCCCCAATCTCAGCCAAGTAAGGAAATACAGAGGGTGTTGCTCCGTAAATAACCAGACCCAGTTCAATATCAGAGTCAAGCTCTCGTGCCCGCTCTATCGAATAATGGTCGAATGAGGTCAAGAACACCTGCTTCTCCATCCCTGTTTCCTTCACGAGGTCGATGACCTTTTGTTCCAGGCCAGGATACGTATTGCCCATCTGCTTCAATTCAATATCAACGATCATCCGATCCTTGGCAAAACGCAGTGCTTCCTCCAACGTGGGAATGACTTCTCCCTGACCAGCATCCAGTTTACGAAGCTCCTCCAGCGTGAAGGACTTGATCTCTCCTGTCCCATTGGTCGTCCGGTTTACTGTCGGATCATGAATAACGACGGGCACACCGTCCTTCGTTAACTGGACATCCAGTTCCAGATGCGTAAAGCCCAGTTCCAACGCTTTCCGAAAAGCCAGCATCGTGTTCTCCGGATATTTTAGCGGATACCCTCTGTGGGCCAATCCCCGTACTTCCATGCGCCATTCCCTCCATATGTGAAGTTATTTAAATGTCGAATTCGCCATAGCGGCTACGATATGCTTCTGCATGACCGTAAATACAAGCACGATCGGTATAATCGCCATCACACTGGATGCCATAATGACATTGAAGAACATGGCTTCATTCCCCGCGATGGAATCCCGCAGCATGGCGATACCTACTGTCAGTACACGCATATTGTTGTCATTCGTCATGATCAAGGGCCAGAAATACGAGTTCCAGGATGAGATAAAGATCAGGACACCCATCGTGACAATGGTAGGCCTCGCCATCGGGAACAACAGTTTGTACAGAATAGAGAATCGTCCGGCTCCATCTACACGCGCCGCTTCTAACACGTCGTTGTTAATCGATTTGAAGGCCTGCCTGAGCAGGAATATCGCATAGGCGGAAGCACCATGCGGCACGATGAGTGCCCAGAAGGTGTTCAGCCAATCAAGCTTGGACATCATGACATACACTGGAACGAAAGTAACCTGCTCCGGTACAATCAGCGCTGCCAGAACCAGGAGAAACAGAGCATCCCGTCCCCAGAACCGTCCCTTGGCAAAAGCATATGCCGCCATCAATGCCACATTAAGCTGCAGAATAATAGTCCCCACCGCCATAATCAGCGTATTACTGAAGAATCGCGCGTAAGGGATGACCCGGAAAGCTTCTCCAAAGTTCTCCCAGGTAATGGTCTCCGGCCAGAATGTAGGAACAGCCATCCGCATCTCAGACTGTGTCTTGAACGCGCTAATCAGGAGCCAATACACCGGAAAGAACATGACCAGTGTCACAAGAACCGCTGCACTAATCCGAAGCAGCAGTAGCAGCTTGCGGTTTTTCGCCGATCCAGCCATATAATTATCCTTCATAATGCACCTTCTTCCTGCTGACCAACCATTGAACCAATGTTAACAGCAATATAATGACGAATAGAATCATGACAAGCGCAGACGCCCTACCTGTTTTAAACTCCGTGAAGGCCATCGTATAAATCCAATACACGATTGCGTTCGTTGCTTTAAGTGGACCGCCGTTGGTCATCACATCAATCGACTGGAACACCTGCATTGACGATATAAAGCTTGTGATGACAAGGAACAGAGTCATTGGGGATAAGAGCGGCAGCGTGATATTGCGGAACTGCCTGAACTTGCTGGCTCCATCAATAGATGCTGCTTCGTAATACTCTGCCGGAATCCCGCGCATGCCTGCAATAAAGAGAATCATCGCGAAACCTACGCCCTTCCAGACCGAAACCGCGACTAGCGCCGGCAGTGCGGTAGAAGGATTGGTCAGCCATTCGACCGGATCCATTCCGAACCAAGATACAATCCCGTTTAGAAGTCCATATTGTCCGTTGTAAATCCATGTAAATACCATGGCCGCCACAACCATCGAGACATAATACGGCATAAAGATCACACCGCGCATAAAGCCGAATAGACGCGAAGATGAAACATTGAGCAGCAGCGCCAGCAGCAGCCCTATGACAAGCGTGAATACAACATCCATCAAAGTGTACAAGAACGTGACCTGTAAGGACTGGTAAAAGTCCTCATTGGTCAACAGGCGGGTATAGTTGTCAACACCCACAAATTTTTTCGCCGGACGCGTCATGTTCCAGTTCGTGAAGCTTATATAAATGGAATAGGCAAGTGGATAATACAAGAACACGCCCATGAACAACAGTGCGGGGACAGCAAATGAAAAATCCTTCCATTTCTCGATCAGCGTGTGAGACATCCGTTTAGAGACCGAAGCGGTCGCCCGATTGGACGCCGCCTTTGTCACTTGATGATTGGTCTCCATAGGCTCACTCATAGTCAGCCAGAATATCGTTGATCTTCTTGGCTGCATCCTGCATAAGTGGTGTCGGGTCTTTTTTGTTCAGTACCATTTCCCCTACAACTTCTTTGTAAACCTCACTGAATTCAGGATAAGCCGGGTGCTGCATGCGCGGTGTCACTTCATCGAAATGCTCGTATACCGCTCTGTACTGTGGCCATCTTTCGAAATATTGCTCGCCTTCCTCAGACTCAATGGCCGATTTTCTTGTCGGAAGGTAACCAACGGATTCAGCCCACTTGATATTGTGTTCAGCCGAAGTCATAAACTCAATGAACTTCCACGCTGCTTCTTTCTCCAGATCCTTGGCTCCATCCATCATGACGATACCTGCGCCGCCAATGTTGGAGGTACGGACTTTGTCCCCAGGAAGGAAGGATACACCCACTTCAAAGTCTGCATTTTCACGGTACATTTTGAGCATAGCGGAAGTATGCTGCACCATAGCAATCTCCCCATTCAAGAACATTTGACGCATGTTGTCAGAGGCACCTTTACCGAAGCCCATATGCATGCTGCCGTCATTTTGCCATTTGTAGAAGTTCTGAATGTAACGAAGTGACTCTTCATTCTCAACAGCCGAGGCACTCAGGTCTTCAGTCAAAATTTGCCCACCGCCGTTAATGTTCCAAGGATCATAGTACCAGGAATCCCAGCCTGGAACGGAGAAAGCATAACGTGTCGTTTTGCCGCCTTCTTTCTTCGCTACTTTTGCATTGAAGTCCTCAATCTCATCCCACTTCTGCGGCGGCTCTACGCCCAACTCGTCCAGTATCGTTTTGTTGTACACAAACACGCTGGTACTTACAATCAGAGGGAATCCATACTGCTTACTGTTATATGCGTAAGCGTTCAGCATCCCTTGGGAGAAATCGTCCATCTTCACTTCATCACGCTTGATCCATGGACTCAGGTCTGCAAATACACCGCTGTCCGCAAAGTTCGCTAGAGATGATACCTCAACGTTGGTTACAGCTGGTACATCATTCGCAGCTACTGCAGCCGACAGCTTCTTGTGAAGATCACCATAACCGCCCTGGAATACCGGCTCAACTGTGATATGAGGGTATTTCTTCTGGAACTCCGCAATCATATAGTCCAAGCCTTCAAGCTGGGCATCCGCATGTGAATGCCAATATTGGATTTTGATTGGAGTCGTGTCATTCTTCATATCCATCGAAGCAGCTTCCACATCATCCATGGAAACCTCTCCTCCGGCACTCTCACTTCCACCGCCGCCTCCGCATGCAGTGGAAATGACCATAAATACAGTCAGTAACGTCAACAACCATGTTTTCTTTTTCATAGAATTTCTCTGGCCCCTTTTCGGATTATGTACTCTTCCTACCCCTTTAAAAACGCACAAAAAATAGAGACATCAAATGAGTGCAACCTAAGAGCCACCACCTCCTAAAAAGCTAAAGTAGTTGCTACTCGGGTTATCTCATCGTCTCCACCCCTAGCAAAATATGAGATTATAGTAAATTCATCAAATACATGGGGATTCATACTTCCAAAAACGCGTATCTCCTTTACCCGACATCCTTATGATAAAGCGACATAATCAAGCAGGTATTAACGGTATGTAAAATTTATGTAAACGACATATAAGTACGACAATCGAAGATATTCTGACGAACAGAGACCCGCAGATAGAAAAAGTGCTATCGATAATAAAATAAATAAGCCTGCACCCGTTACAATTCTGGGGCAGGCCTTTTGTTCTATTTGTTGTTACATCGTATTATTTTTTGAAAAATAGTCCCCCTCTCAGCCTCTTTTTACAGATCGAGAGACCATAAATGCCTGGATTTCCCCTTTTGAGGGGATGGAGGTTTGCGCTCCCGGCCTCGTAACCGACAGGGCTGCCGCCGCAGTAGCGAAGGTCAGCGCTTCTGTCGTCCCCAAGCCGTCCGCACAAGCGGCGGCGTATGCGCCGATAAACGTATCGCCCGCTGCCGTTGTATCGACTGGCTTCACGCGAAAGGCCGGCACAATAATCCGCTCTCCGAGCTTGTTCATATAGAAACAGCCCTGCTCTCCGAGTGTAATAATGACATTCGATGTCCCTCGACCAATGATATGCTCTGCCGCAGCCTCGGCGGAGATAACATCATCGACCTTGACACCCGTGATGACGTTCGCCTCAGTCTCGTTCATAATGAGCGTATCCAGCTGGGGAAACAGCTCCTGAGGCATGTCTCTGGCAGGTGCGGGATTTAACCAGACGCGAACGCCAGCGGTACCCGCCGCACTTATGACATGCTGTGTCGTCTGCCACGGGATTTCGTTCTGGAGCAGTACGGCGTATACACCGTCCCATTGAACCTCCACGTCAACATCGTCCCCTGTCAGCTTGCCATTCGCGCCCTCCGACAAGACAATGTTGTTCTCGCCTTCTTCATTAACGGTGATGATCGCGAAGCCCGATGTGCCTTCTTTGCTTAAAATGGATTTAACTCCGACTTGACGGTCCTCCAAGCTTGCAACCAAGGTATCCCCAAAAGGGTCCAAGCCGACCGCCCCTACCATGGCGCAATCTGCCCCGGCCTGGGCCGTAGCAACCGCCTGGTTGGCCCCCTTCCCTCCCGGGAAGAACATCGTACCGCTGCTGTGAATAGTCTCGCCCGGCAGCGGAAATTGACTTACGCTGCTTACAACGTCCATATTAATACTTCCTATAACCAAAAGCTTTTGCAACGTTTTCCGCTCCTTTCTTCTTCACGGCTTCATTTCGGCATGAACCCGAACATCGCTAATCTCGTTCTCCCCTTGTTCAAGACAACCGAAGCCAAACATACCGTGATCGAAGGAAGCGTCCTTGCATTCCAGTACATTATCACCATTAATATACAGCGTGAACATATCTTTCTCCGCGACCAGCTTAAACCGGTACTCCTTGCCATGTTCCCAGTCGTAGCGGACGCTGATCAGCCGCTCATGTCCGAAATCCTGCCGAATGAACGAAACCGTGCCCGGACCATCGAAGCCTGCCAGATAGTGACGCATGATACCATTCGCTCTTGTAATCAGGCAATGGCTTGCACCGGAAATGGGCTTTATCGTCGCCTCCACAACCATATCGCCAGCATAATAATTGCCGGAGTAAGAGGAGCAATCGCCATCCGCCGTGCAGTGCAGCGTGCCGCCGGCAAGCTCCCACTTGCCCCTGTGATGGGAGAACGGTGTGATCGAAGCGAACTCCTTCACCTGCTTAGCAAAATCGATCGTGTAGTCCGCCGTACCAGTAATGCAGAATTGCCCGATGAACAGGCTGCCTAAGGCGCGGTTCAGGAGCGGCGAACGGCTCTCCAATATCCAGCCGATCTCGTCGATCATAGCACCCTCCGTATCCGGAAGGTCGAAGATGATGTCATTCCATTGGCCGCCCACCGGTGTGATGGTCACCAGCCGTAAGTCCTCCCGAGTATGCGTATTCCGCACATACGGCGTCAACGTAATCGGCTCGCCTTCCCACTGATCCACATAGATTTTGGCGGATACCGTCTGGCTGCTATATGCCATCGGTGCAAAGGTAGGCTTGTATTTTTCGTCATTAAATTCTTCACGTCGGTAAAAGGGCTTATAGTATATTTTGCTGTTGTCGCCCTCAACCAGTCTGTCAAAGACGACCTCCAGCGAGCCTCTTCCGTCACATACATGCTTATTAGAATGGCGAACAATAGGTGTCTTGAAGAGATTACTTGTCCGGAAGCCATGTGTTGAGCCCGGCAGATCAAAGTCAAAGTAAATCTCCCCTGGCTTCACCCGCTGAATCAATTCTTCCGGTGCCTTCTCGCCATTTAACCGGTAGCCTAGCAGTGCAAGCTCACGAGCGAAGGTTGGAAAGTCAACGAGATTCAAGTAACCGGACACGCTGGACGCAACGATAAAATCATTAATTGGCTTGCGGTAGTGCTCCGGAATGCCGTCCAGACCGCCGAACACACCGAGGATGGTTCCGACGTTGCCCGCATTGCAATCCGTATCCCAACCGCACATCGATGCGATCTCCACGGTTCTCGCGAAGTCTCCCTCACCGTACAGCAAGGCCAGTACGCACACGCCAGCATTCGGAATAATGTGGCAGACGCCTGTATATTTATCGTAGCCCCAATGGTCCTCCAAGTATTGACGGCAAGCGCGGAAGTCGGATGGATTCTCGCGGTGGAAGTTGATGACGGCATGCACGACGCGTGCATATGTAGAGTCTTCAGGAATCATACGAAGTCCTGCAGCCATGATCTCGTCCATGGAGGACGCATCGAAAGCCTTCGCGATGCAGGCTGCCATGAAGCGGGCGCCATACAAGCCGTTGCCGTCATGCGAGACACTGGCTGCTTTCTCGGCGTAATCCGCCGCCTTCTCCACCTGACCTGGGAACAAGAGTCCCCATGAATCAATGAAGATCTGGCCTCCGATCTGTTCCGCCATCTCGGTACCGTTCACTTCAATGGAGCCGGAACGCGGAGCTGGAATCCCTTTTCGCAGATTGACATAAGCCCGATGTTCCGTGCTTATATCCTCGCCGCCCCACCAGAACATGCCAATGCCTTCACGTGCATAATTGAGCCATGCTCTGCCTACATCCTCCGGCTCAAGCTCACGATCCACCGCATCGTCGTATAACGCACGGATAAAAAATACAGGCCCGTTCGCATCATCGTCGGCGGCAAAGGTATTGTATGATTTCACATAATCGCGAATATCGCCATACACATCCCGAATACGTTCATAGGTCCAGGCAACAGGCTCGATAGGTGCGCCAAGCCGTATGCCAATGTTCATCCCGATAAATCCCGCGTATACCGTCTCTACATAATTTTTAGGTATCATTTGCTCTCCCTCCTAGCCTCACAAGCTTGTCATCACTACGAATGCGGATCATACCTATGATTCCGCCTTCTCCGTTGAAGTTCATGATTCTTTTGCTCATGTAATATTAGCTCGAGATCATGCTCAATCTCGCTTCATTAATCCGAAGATCATCCTCAATAATCTTGGCAGCAACCTCGCTAAACCGGTCGGCGATCGTGCACAAGTCGAGTCGATTAACCTTATTCAGCTGCTCAATATCCTCCTTATGAATGACCTCTGAGCCGTACATGGCACCAAGGATGACACCGATCATGACCCCGATGGAGTCCGTGTCCCGTCCGGAATTGACGCCGTCCAGAATCGAACGGTAATATTCCCCTTCGTTTAGGACCATAAAGGCAAGTGCCATCGGCAGCTCCTCAATCGACCATAGGCGGCTTGGTGTGTAATGATGGCTTGGAATGCCGACCTTGTCGATATGACGGCTAACATCATCGCCCATCGGAGAATATTTCATCATAATCGACTGAAACACATTGATTACTTTGTCCATATCATCCCGTTCCTGCCGCAGTTTGCGGGCCGCTTCCGTCAGCTCGTGAATGGCTGCTTTTGTCCCGTCTTTTGCTAGGCTGATCGCGGTATCAACAATGTCATCCACCGTCACACCAAGCTCAAAAGCTTTGGCAACGCAAGCTGCCAGGACCCCTGCCGCCTCCAGCCCGTAGCTGCTCTGATGACCCATCGCGAACAGAATCGCTTCGTCATAAGCAGCCTTGGGATGGCCTGCATTAACAATCCCAATCGGGGCGATGTACATCGCCGCCCCGCAGTTTACCATATTCCCGATGCCGCCTTCTCTCGGGTCGCAGTTCGCAAGCACATGGCGCATGAAGATATATTTTTCAGGGTAGAACAAACGGTCAATAATGAACGTCTCTTGATTCAGTTCGGGTACGAACGTTTTGCGAAAGGCGATCTCTTTTACGAATTCATTGCCCATATCATAAGCGTCCAAATGTCTGCCCTCAGTGAGGTACACATTCATAAGTGCAATGGTCATGAGCGTATCGTCCGTGACAATACCGTCGCCTCTTACCCGGCCGAGCCTCGCGTCTGCATGTAAATCCATCTTGTGCCATCTTGTTATCAGAGACTCCACCCGGCCATATTTTGATTTAATCTCCCCGTACGTTAGCTTCTCAATCGGTGCTCCCATTGCATCTCCGAGCGCGGTAGAGATCACCACGCCCCTTACCCGGTCACGAAACGAAGTCATAGTCATTAAGCTCCTTACTTGATGTTTTCGTTAGCATACTTCGTAATTTCTGCTCCGCCAGCCGCATTCCATGCCTCTACAAATTGATCGAACTGGGACAGATCTTTCTTGCCTGTAATAAAGTCCGTTGAATATTCCTTATACAGATTGTTCATCGCATCCCAGTTGGCTGTGAACTGCTCGGGAATGATGAAGTTATTATCTTCCGTATAAAAATCGGTCGCCAATTTCAGCGATTCTGTTCCCGGCTCTCCTAGCAGCGGCGTTTTAAGCGGGGTATCCGCCTTCATCTCCGTCGGTTCCCAGAAACGTGCATACCATTCGCTATAATATTTCTCATTCAGTTCAATCTTGCCATCGGCAACAGTGTAATGTTCATTCTCGAAACCGAGTCGATCCAGCATTTGCCCCTTCGGACTTGCCAGATAATCAAAGACCTTGAAAGCAACATCTTTATGCGGCGACTGTGTAGAAATAGCAAGCCCTCGTGATTCCTTCGTAACGTCGGTTGCGCCAAATCCTTGGGCTTCACCCTTAGCAGGCGGCAGCACGATCAGATTTGCATCATCCCCGCCCAGTTCCTGCATTCTGCCATTGTATAAATCAATGATTTTACCAGCTGTACCCGTAATAACAGCTGCATCACCTTTATAGAAGGCATCTTCCTTCGTATCCCACTGCTTTGTAATAAACTGCGGGTCAAGCAATCCTTCCTTGTAAAGCTTGTTATAGAAGGTCAGCTTTTCCTTCTCTTTTTGAGATACTTTAGAGTATTCATAAGTTCCGTCATCCTTCTTCAGCCAAGTCGTATCAAGACCGAAGGCGGTATTAAAAATAAAGTTGATCTCCGTAATATCTCCCGCTGCTGTCAGGGCATAGCTCGGCTTTCCTTTTCCCGGCTTCTTCTCCACCAATTCCTTAAAGAAGGCGTAATAGTTGTCTACAGTCGGGTCATCCATTAGCGCTTTGGAGCTTTCCATCGAATTAAACCAATCAGCACGGACGACCGGAGTTTTCGGAGCAAGCGGCTTAATCCACAGCAAGTACGGATAACTCTCCATCCGCGTTATGTTGTGCGGCTCAATGATGTCTTTAATGTAAGTTGAACTTTCAATGTACGGAGTCAAATCCTCCAGCAGCCCTTGATCAGAGATTTGTTGGTCACCGCCCTGGAAGTAAATAATATCCGGAATGGTGCCGCCAAGCAGAAGGAGGTTCAAGTTCTCTGCATAACTACCTTGTGCCAAATCTACAAGCTCAAACTTCACGTTTAATCCTTCGTCTTCCGCAAGTGATTTCTCCAGTGTTTCAAAGAATTTAACGGAGACAGGGTTCACCGTTCCTTCATCCTTGTACACGATCTTCAATGTAACCGGATCACTGTTTACCTCAGGTTTGGTACTCCCAGGCTCTGGCTGACTCGCACCTGGCGAGGTCGATTTCGATGTACATGCAGACATGACCATAACCAGCATGGCAACGATTAATAACAGGCTTACCTTTTTCATGTTCATTTTTCTCCCCTTTTTTGAATTTGAACATCATAGCTGCCACTAAGCTGCCCTTCCCCGTTTAATCCTTGACCCCTCCTTCCAGTTCACCTTTAGCGTAGTATTTCAAAATGAAAGGATATAGGAATAGCAGCGGCACAATCGCAATCATAATCGTACCTGCCTGCAGGGAAGCAAAATCAAAGTTAATCGCGCTGTCAAACATATTCTGGTTTCCAATCAATGAGGTATTGTCCTTACGAACAACAAACTGTCTCAAGACAACCTGCAGCGGCCATTTGCTTGGGTCTGAAATGTAGAGGGTTGCTCTGAAATATTCATTCCAGTGATACACTCCATAGAACAATCCCAATGTCGCGAGCCCTGGCTTCGACAGCGGCAGGATAATCTGGCTGTACAATCGGAAATGACCTGCGCCATCGATTCGGGAGGCCTCCAGGATTTCCTCCGGAATATCCTGAATGAACCGCATTAGAATAAAGAGATAATACACATTGATGGCTTTATACAGTATCAGTGAAGTAAGCGTGTTCATAAGTCCGAGATCCTTGACCAGCAGGTACTCGGGAATCATCCCTGGCTCGAACACCATAATGACGATGAGAAAAAACAACACTACTTTTTTACCAATAAATTCGGTTCTAGCCAGCACGTAGGCTGCCATGGAGGTAAGTAGCAGATTTAGAAACGTACCTGCGACGGTAATCCAGACCGAGTTCAGAATACTTCCCGTGATCATTGGATTGGATAATAAAAGTTGATAGTTGATCGTTGAGAACCCTTTAGGAATGAGATCCAGTCCGCTCATCAGATGGACCTTGCCTGGATCTGTCAGAGACAGCGCCAGCAGATTCAGGAGAGGAACCAGTACCATGAGTGTGAACACAAATAGCATCAGATATATGACAATTTTAGAAAACTCCAGCCGTCTCATCGTAAATCCCTCCTTTACCAGACACCCTTACCCGAGATGCGTTTCGATATAAAATGCGTACCCAGGATAAGAACGATACCGATAACGCCCTTAAACAAGCTAGCTGCAGTGGCGTAAGCAAACTGTCCGTTTCCGATACCAATTCGGTAAACATAGGTGTCCAGAATGTCCACCACACTAATGATAGAATTGTTCATAAAGTTAAATACCTGATCGAAACCAGCATTCATGAAGAAGCCAAGATTCAGAATGAAGACGGTTACAACTGTGCTGTATAAATGAGGAAGCGTAATGTATCTCATCTGCTTCAGCCGGGTAGCACCGTCAATCCTGGCTGCTTCATACAATCCTGGGCTGATCTTCATAATAGCTGCTAAATAAATGATGGAATCCCAGCCAGCACTCCGCCAAATTTCTGAGAAAACGAGTACCCAGCGAATATGCTCCTTGCTAGTCATGTAATCAACCGAAGGCAGTTGAAAAAAATTCGCAATCAGATTGACTCCGCCGTCGGCAGGATTCAAGAGGCTGATCCAGATCCCTGCAATAACGACCCAAGATAGAAAATGCGGCAAATAAACAACGGATTGCACATATTTGCGGTATCGGGAACTACGCACTTCATTAATCAGCAGCGATAGCATGATGGGGATCGGAAATACAAATATAATTTTCATCAAACTGATAATGATAGTATTCTCAAGTACGCTGGTGAAAGCGGGTGAGCTAAAGAGCGTCTTGAAGTGTTTCCAGCCAACCCAGACATGGTCACCCAGAATACGATAATCCTGAAAAGCGAGCTTCATGCCGTACAGCGGAATAAGGTGAAAGATAAAAAAGTAGAGCAGAGGTAATGACAGCATCGCGTACAATACCCAATCCTGTCTCAAGCGTCTTAGCACCTTCATAGACTACCCCTCCCCCGAATGATCGATGGTCAGCTTCATGAGAGGAGCATGCTGCTGGGCTCCATACACATCACGGTCGCCGACGTTGCCGGACGAAATGTCCCGCGAAATGGTAATCTTGAAACCGAGCGCCTGGTCGAAGAATACCAGGTGATGAATCTGCTCCTCCTTGATCTGATACAATTCACATATCGTTCGTTTGGTAATACAGCCGGATTGTTTCACTTTGTCATACTGCTCTTTGGAATCAAACAGCACGTCTAATGTAATTTCGAAGGGGCCGGAGTTTTTACTTCGCAGCACCTTCGCCAGGTCGCCGAGTTGAGTCACAATTTGATCCTCCTTATCGATGCTCTATCCGAAAAGCATTATTTTTCATTTCCATCAGGTGATACACGGAGAATTCATAGACAGGGCCGAACTCGATATCGCTTGGTGCGAATGGGAACGCCAGATTGCCAGCCGTTGATTTACGGCCCTCGTATCCGTAATGAAGGAAGGTGGAGCGGACCGTCGCGCAGATGCTGTTCGCAAGTTCCTGTGTCTTAGCAACCACTTCAAACATAACGCCTATTTCGTGCCCATTGAACGATTCAGGCTCCTTGTTACCTAGAACACCATTCATGCCGTAGTTATAAAATTGAATTTGGTAATCCGACTCCGGAATTTCACCGTAGTACTCCCTCGCCTGGTTTCGGACATAGTCCTCGACCTCAGCGAGCTTCCCGATCAGGATCGGGTCCCGGATGCCCGCTACGACGAAGGTGCGGTAAGCCACGCGCCGCGCCCCTTCCAGCTTGATATAATACTTCGCCGCTGGCAGAAACCGGCTGCCCGTTACACGGACCACACCTTTCTCGATTTCCTCAAAGCGGCAGTTCTCGAGATCAAGTGTGAAGCCTGGACCGTGAAGAATATATGGGTGCTCCTTCTCATAGAAGGTATGGGCAGCAACACTGGTCGGGCTGCATGTTCGGTCAGGGTTAAGTGATTGAACGGTAAAAGAATCATCGCTAATCGTCCCCAGTATGCTGTCCTTGGTTGTTCCAGGTTCCGCGCAAAGCGCGCCGCATTCCAATATTTTGCCCAGATGATAGGAGAGACCGGGATCTTTGCCATGATAAATGCCGATCGCTGCAAATGGCGACGGATCATAAGCACGGCCGCAGACGATAATCTCCCCTCCATCTTTAAGCGCTTCCACAATCGGCTCATGTCCCATCTGTGCAACGATACTGTTGGTCGTATCAATGTGCTCGGTTGTAAGCGGAGGAATATTCGGACTCAGGGCTTGAATACGTCCTTCCTCATTCGCCTGCTTGATTTCCTCTTGAGTAAAGTCCGCCCATATAACGGACACTTTCGCTTTCAATTCACGCTCTTTCAAGATTTCATCAATGATATCAAGCGTCCAGTTCACATGTGTCCGTGCTCCCGATCCCCCTGCAGAACCGATAATGATCGGGATCTTGCGGGCCAATCCGTTCGGGATAATAATGTCCAAATCCTTCTTGACCGCACGCTTGCTGACGATGGATACACCTGCGCCCAGTTTGTGCGGCCCCCCGTCCGTGGAGCCTGCATCCACCACGATTCCGTGCAGCTCATATCCCATTCCGTTCCTAAAGGACTGCTCTGGAAATCCGTATCCCAGCATGCCGCAAGGCGATAAAATTCGAATGTCTGTGTTCATGCAATCCCTCTTTGCCAAAGTATTCATTCACACCTATTGGATAATTGGATTACCCAATTTAACAGTAAAGGGTAGAAATTACCCTTTAGGTGTGAATGTAGTTTTTCTGTATGTTTTCCTTAACTTTGTTGAGATGGTTAAGCAAGGCAAGCTTCGCCTTTACCGGATCGCGCTGCTTGATCGCCTGCACGATGAGCAGATGCTCCTCGTATACCTCGCTCTTTCGGCCTGGAATCTCCAACGTCTTATTGAGCGTCCTCTGCAAAAGATCCATGTGCAGCTCGATCATATTGATAAGCACAACGTTATGTGTCGCTTTCGCGATGGACAAGTGGAAGGCTTGATCCGGCTCTGATCGGTCTTCTCCTTCAAGATCGATCTGCCCCCACTTTTCGAAGGCAGCTTCAATTTCTGCGATGTCCTCCTCGGTTGCACGCTTTGCCGCCAGCTCCACGATCCCCGTTTCGAACAGCTCCCTCGCCTCCAACAGCTCGATAATGGTCGCACGTTCGATATTGTCCATAATGCGACTTCTGTCTTCTGCCACATCAAGCGCCTTGCTGAGGTAGCGTCCTCCTCCCGGTTTGACCTCAATCAGCCCTTCACGCTCCAAGATGCGAAATGCTTCCCTCAAGGTGCCCCGGCTTATGCCGAACGACTGGGCCAGCTCGCGCTCCGTCGGTAGGACGTCTCCCGGTGACAGATTTCCTTCCAAAATGAGATTCTTAATCTGCTCAATAACATCCTCGTAAACCCTATGGTATTTAATTCTCTTAATGGTCATATGAATTTCCCTTACCCCTTCAATCCTTCTATCTCTATCCTGCGCATAAATTGGATCACCCAATTACCCGCATGTATAGAATAAACGCATCAAAAAGGGCTGTCAAGCATGAATATAGCGCTTACAATCGTGCTTTTAACAGGTGATACCATTTACAGGCTGTCACTGCGATGCAGAACGGCTAGGTTACATGCAATGATAATTCGTACATTTTAGCCTGATTTTATCAACACCTTAAGCAATCTCAGCGCCGACCGCATACGGGGACGCTTCAAATGCTCTTGTACATAACGGTAATCGGTCAAGATCACTTTCGCATCGCGCATCGTATAAGCGAAATCATCATCAAAAAGCAGCCGGTACTCCCACACTCTTTTCTGCCAATGCGGAATGTTCTCCAACATCCAAGGATCATCAGTGCCGGGATGGAAGTACGTTTCACTGACCCCGTCTGGAAGCTTGTAAAGCTTATCCAGAATGCTCTGTTTAAAGCTTTCATAGGTTTCCCCCTCAAGCGAACCGAAGGGATGCGAGAGCAAATAATCCGGAATCGGCACACCGAACGTATCCGCGAGCGCTGATGCGAGGGCAACCGGACGTTCAACATTGGACAGCGAGCTTAGAAGCGGGTCCTCCTTATAGATGTAGCGAAAAAACCGTGATGGCAGCCCCCAGCGGGACGTCTTCCACAGCGTCTGCGGAAGCAGGCTACGCCCGGTCTCCATGCCGTACAAACTGCCCATATGGTTATCGACATGGCTTATGTTGATCCCAGCCTTTTTCACGAGATTGAACTGCGCCTCGATTTCCTTGATCACCGCTTTTGTCTCTGCCCCCTGCTCAAACTCCTTCACCGTGCGGTACTGGTATCCGTACTCGTCATGAAGCGAAGAGTGCCCCGTCAAGCTGCTCCACCGAAGCGTTTCAAATTCGCTTGTCATCGTCAGATGAAGTCCCACATTCCGCTGCTTCCGCCGAGCGCTCCAGTCGGCCGCCTCTTCAAATCCGGGAGCAGGGGCCATAATCGTTGCCGACGATGCTTTGCCCTCCTCCAATATGTGCATAATGGCCTTATTCATGGCCGCACTCTGGCCGAAATCGTCACAGTTTATAATCAGCCTTTTTTCCATGGTCGATGCCGCCTCCCGCTTGGTCTTTGAATTCGATTTTTGTAACAAAAGAGATTAGGAAAGATACCAGGAGCAGACACAACGGAACGACACTGATCAGATACCTGAATGTCGATTCCGGATCAGATCCGGGGTTATCACCGCTTTCATAACCGAATATCAATCCGACGATGAAGAACGCCAGGGCCGAGATCAGACCGCTTGAGCGGGTAATAAATCCGCTGACCGCTGTGTAAATGCCCTCTCTACGTTGTCCTGTTCTCTCTGCATCCTCATCAATAATATTGCCGCTGACCATGGCTGGTGTCACCAGAAAGCCTGCAAGACCGAAGCCAACCGCAATTCCTGCCGTCACACCGCTGACCAGATCATATCCGAACCAGAGGGGAATAACGGACAGCCCGTACACCGCAAGAGACAACCGCCATGCCTTGACTCCATCCATTCTGCGAATAATCCAGTACCAGACGAAGACAAGCGGAATAACCGATATAAATACCGACGCCAACAGGATCGACACCTGTTCTTCCGGAATTTTAAGGACATACTTGGCGTAAAAAGGAATGATCGAGCTAATGAGTCCATTTACCGTTTGGGCGAACGAGTTGGAAATGTTAAACACCCAAAACTTTTTGTTCCGCAGCGTCTGACGAAACGCATCAACCAGCTTAAGCGGTTCGCTCTCCACCGGATCGTATCTTTCCTTCACACTCATCATACAGATGAACATAAAGGCACCAAAGATAAACGCATACAGTATTGCCATGTTGGAGAAGCCCATCGCACCGAACAAAATCGGGGTCAATGCTGTACCAATAAGAAGCGCCACCACCTGATACCCCTGTTGAATAGCGGAAGCTTTGGCGCGGGCCCGGTCTCCGCGGAACAGCTCGGGAAACAATGCGCCGTAGTTCACCCACAGCACGGTTTCCACCGCCTCATACAAAATAAGCGCCACCAGAAACCACGTAAACAATCCGTTCTCTGATAATCCTTCCGGTGGTGAAAATACGAGTACAAATGTCAGCATAAACAGTGGAATAGCCCCGAACACCCACGGCCTGCGGCGCCCAAATCGCGTCTTGGTACGATCCGACCAGTACCCAAATAAGGGGTTGTTAACTGCATCCCAGATGAGAAAGATCGTCCTTGCCAGCGTTGCCAGTCCAATGCCGAGCCCCAGCTTATCCACATAAAAATAGCTGTAAAATGAACTAAATGCCTGACTTGGAACCATCATCGCAAACATCCCTAACGAAAATGCATACGGTGAATTCATCCAGCTGCGCTTCATGCGCTTTCCCCCTATACGGTAAGATCAAGGAATAATAATGGTGTACAGTATTCGGCAGAGTCCCAGATTATTCCTTTAGTATAGAGGCGGGGGAGAATATTCCTATGGGACAAAAAAGCCTGACCGTATCCGGTCAGGCTTCAAGCTCGTTCTATCTCATGCTATTTCACAAGAACTAGTTTAGACGCATTGCCAATTGGCGGCAAGCTTTTTGTCAGCACAGGGCTGTAGAAAGCAAGGAGCTTGTCTTCCTTTTTCAGTTCGCTCGCTTTCACTTCCTTGCCGTCCTGATCCACAATGATTGTCTCAGGAGACAGGTTCAGCACTACTTCCTCTGGCGAGGTCTCCGTCATACCGAAGCCTTTCACCGTAATCTTCGTGCCAGCATCACTGGAAGCAACCTCCGTAACCGATCCTGACGTTCCGATCCAATCTTTCACTTCGGAATCCTTCTTCACCTTGATCTCATAAGCGTATGTCTGACCTGGCAGACTCATCGTCATAGCAAGGCTGTGCTCCACATCGATATCAAGACCGAGAGACAAGTCTTTAAGCTCAATCTTGTCACCGGCTGCATTCAGGATGACTGTGTTCTCATCCACATTCAAGATCGTACCTTCCGTTCCTGCGCCATTGATATGTACCGCTTTGCGGTCCGCATCGTTGTGAACCGCGGTAATGACGCCGCTGGATGTCATCGTCTTCACATCCTCTGCTTCTGACGTAATGCTCACACGTGCGCCGTCAACCGCTACGCCATGGTGAAGGACGTCGCTGAAAAACTTTGCAGGTACATACAGATTACCGAGGTTGTTTACTGGGGCCGATCCAAGCTCCACATTCATTTTGTTCACATTATACTGGTCCTTATCTGTTTGCACGAGGGTCCATACCGAAGTATCCTGCTTCGTTAACTCTGCAGAACGTTCCTTGGCGTTCCACTTGATTTCATAGCCCAAAGCTTCTGAAATCTCACGCAACGGCAGCATAATCTGTTTGCTTTCCTGATTCATAAACCCGGTGTTTTTAGCATCCTTGCCGTTAATGGTTACCGAATAGTTCAAAATGGCTGAGATCACTTCGGCTTGCTGGAGATCTCCTCCTTGGCTTACATCAGCGCTTGGTGCGGCATAAACTGCCCCACCGGATACAGCCAGTGCCGAGACCAGAAGTGCTGCTGCCTGCTTCTTAAGATGTTTCTTCATGTTCATCATCCTTTCTGGTTTGTCTGGGAAGTCAATTCCTTCTTGTCTATTGACGCAAAACTCCCTCATGATGTTGCACTATTAGAGAAATCGATGAATACTTCATGAAAGTTAGATGTGCTTGTTTTGTACAAAATTAAATACCAATGATATTTTTTGTCCATTGAGTAGAAGAAAGAAATCCTTTATTATTCACTTTATTAATCATTATCTATAATATTGCCATCTACTCAGGAGGAAAATACATATGAAACATACTAAAGCAATCTATACGTTTTTACTATTAGCTACATTGATCGGCTCTTTGTTAGTAGGTTGCAGCACGAATTCTGAAGAACCAAATAATGAAATGCCAACAAGTGCCGAAAACACCTTGCCTGCTTCGGATCAAGAAGCTGACAATACTAAAGAAATGGAGTCTTCCACACAAAAATATACAGATTATTTAGGTCATCAAGTGGATATCCCTACATCCCCGCAACGTGTCATTTTTGCTGGCGAGACATTTGGAGATCTAGTAGCACTTGACGTAACTGCTGTCGGAGGAAGTTATATAAAAGATCACGTGTTTGAAGATCAAGTGAAAGACACCGAAGAAATTGGTTTTCCAATCAGTTTGGAAAAAACACTTGAACTTAATCCAGATTTGATTATTACAGCAAATACGGATGAAAGTGAGTATGAACAGCTTTCCAAAATAGCTCCTACATTAATGTTTGATACTTTCGCACCATTGGAAGATCGGATGACCTTATTAGGCGATATCCTCGGGAAACAGCAACAGGCAAAAAAATGGCTCACTGAATACCAGACTAAAAACGAAGCGATGTGGAAGCAGCTTCAGGAGGAAGTCATAGAACCTGGAGAAACTGCTTCTGTCTTTACGTATTATCCGGGAGATAGACTGTTTGTCATGGCAGGCACAGGACTTCCACAGTTCTTGTATGATCCTAATGGCTTTAAACCTGTTGACATGATTCAGGATATAATCGATGCAAAAAAAGGCTTTGAACATATCTCACTGGAGCTATTGCCGAAGTACGCCGGTGACCGAGTTTTTATTCTAAACGCAGTCGGTGATGAAGCACAGCAGTCGACAGCAAATTTAATGAAGAGCAAAATCTGGCTTGATCTCCCAGCAGTTAAGAAAGGCAACGTCTACTTTATTGATATCATTAAAGCAAGCAGTGATGCCTCGACAAGAGAATGGCTGCTGGAGGAATTACCGCGAATGCTGAAGAAATAAGTGTTGATACCCATAATTGGAACAGATCAGAAGCGTTGTAATCTTTATTGCAATGCTTCTTTGTTCTTTATACAATTGAACTTATTTGATAATCATTATCAACCGAGAAAGGAGACCTATAGAGATGCTTCATCGCAAAAAAACGTCTGTGCCACTCCGTTCTCTTCTGTTTCACCTGGTGGACATTAATTTATATAACAGGCCTGCAGGCTGGGAATCCGAAAAACTATCGACCAATCAACATACACTTTACTTTTTTTCTAGCGGGAATGGAAGGTTATCTATTAATCAATATCCCTATCAATTATCTATCGACAAATGCTATATGGTTGCTCCTGGAACGATGCTCCATATTGAAAATATGGTAGATTCCCCTCTCTGTTATTATCAAATCACTTTTAATGCAATTCGAGTCGGGGATACCACCCACGATACATTTACAAATGACATTATTTCCAATCACAATGGATTTACTATGCACCACTATTCACGATTCATTCGACTTACTGAAGAATTACATTCCAATAAAAATAGTATTTCGGATATGGAATCTTTTCGGCAGCACCTTCGATTTCAAGAACTGATGGGCTTGTTGTTCGAGCATAACCTGTATTCTGATCAATCTTATATCACTGCTCTGTCGGTCAATAATACAATTCAGTATTTGCAGGATAATTACATGCATAGGATATCGGTCAAACAGCTTGCTGAGTTAGCAGAAGTTCCTTTGTGGCAGTATACACCCATTTTCCATAAATTAACCGGAAAGAAGCCTCTCGATTATTTAAACGAGCTTCGCATTAATCACTCCAAAGAATGGTTGATGTGTTCGGACGAACCACTGCGCAAGATCGCTCATCGGGTTGGTTTTGAGGATGAATTTTACTTCAATCGCCGTTTCCGACAAACGACGGGCATCACTCCAAGGCAATATGCCAATTCGATGCGCAATAAAAATCGTGTAAAGGATTGGACAGGCCATCTGGTCGCCATTCCGGATAAGCCCGCACGTATTATTTTCCATAGCGAGACGTTCGGTGACTTACTGGCTCTAGGCATTGAAGCAGTCGGGGGCGGGTATTCATTCATAGCACAAGCATTACTTGAGGATCAGATTCGCAATGTAGAAGATGTAGGGTGCCCGATTGATGTCGAGAAGTTAATCGCTATTAAACCCGATTTAATTATTTTTGCTAATGCTGACGAGAACCAGTATCAGAAGATCTCGCAGATCGCCCCAACCGTAACATTCAACTCCTTCGCGTCCCTTGAACAGCGTCTGCTTACCTTAGGAGATTGGTTTGACCGCAAACAAGCAGCTGAGCAATGGTTGAATATCTATCATACTAAAGCCGTTGCCATGTGGAAGCAGTTACGCTGTGAGATCAAACCCGGTGAAACAGCATCCGTGTTCATCATTGAGCATGGCAAACGGCTGTTTGTTATGGGTACAATCGGGTTGTCTTCCGCACTGTATCACCCGCTCGGCTTTCAGCCTGTAGAAAAAATCCAGGAGGTGCTTGACTTAGGTGAAGAATTCAGGGAAATCCCTAAAACAGATTTACCTGGATATGCCGGTGATCGGATTTTTATGCTGCTGCCTGACAATCCGGTATCCCGGAAAGAGGCTAACGGCTTGATAAACGATCCCATTTGGAAAAATCTATCTGCTGTAAAAAATGGTTGTGCTTATATCCTTGAAGCAAACGAGTGGAACCATAGTGACGCCTTAATTAGAGAAAAAGTGCTGGATATGCTGCCTAATTTACTGATAAAAAACAAGAGAGCACAGCTTTAATGCTTCATTTCATTAACAAACAATCCATTTTGCAACCCGAAGCCAACTTCGATAGACTTATAATATAGATATCCGGCTTAGCTGATAACCATTAATGAAACAGCAAACTTCATCTCACCAGAGGAGGAATTCCCCTCTATGACCATAGATAAAACATCCCTTGCTCTCTCCTTTAAAAGAGCCAATTCGGTAATGAACCACTCCTTAAACCGGATAGAGCAACCGGAGCTTACACTCGACATTCACTATTGGGGATTTATGCCCCAGCATTTTGATAATACGGAGCACAAGCATTCCTTTTTCGAAGCCTGTTATGTTTTGACGGGATACGGATCCTATTGGGAAGGTCCTAATCATTATGCCCTATCACCAGGTTCTTTGTTTCTCTCCAGACCGGGTGTCCTGCACTCAATCAAGAGTGATGAGGGCCTGTCACTGAGCTATGTTGCCTTCGAACCAGAAGTGTCAGCCTGCAGCGAGCTTTATCAACAGGCGTTCGGAATGCTCGCTAAACAGGGCACACCCGTGATACAAGAAAGCCTTCTGCAACCTCCGGGAATGTTATGGAATTCGCTCATATCCTTGTTCCATCATGACATGACCTATCCACCGCTCGCCCTGCAAAGCACGGCCCTATCCTTAATATTGTCCATTCTCGTGGCTCATGGGCCAAAACTGCATATGGATTCCGTTGATATTGAAATGAACGAAGAAGGGGCATCTATCGTCCACCAGGCTGAATTATTTATAAAAGATAATCTGAGTGAACCTCTTCCGCTCCAGCGGGTCGCCAATCATTTGCACATCACCTCACGGCATTTGACGCGACTGTTCAGTAAATACGGGCATCAATCATTTGTTCACTATGTTCAGGAGCAGCGTGTGCAAAAGGCCAAAAGCCTACTTCTGAACAGTGATCGGCAGATCAAAGAGATTGCCGTCATATGCGGGTTTGAATCTGTTCACTACTTTACACGCGTGTTTACAGCGAAGCTTGGTGTAACCCCCGCACGATTCAGACGCTCACAATTTACGGAAGGACGCTTCGATTCGAACCTGTAAACTGTAAGGTTTACGCACATACATGTCCTGATCGTACAAAAACCCTTCCTCTTTTTATAAAGACGCTTCTCCCTTCTGCTTCTACAATGAAATCGTATCACCTTACAGAAGGGAGGAAGTTTTACCCCATGACAACCTTTCAATCATTGCCGATCAACCATGTAAACGTTCAGGATGAATCGATTTCCATTCATCGCGGTGCGGATGCTTGGTGTTCTCAGATCTTATCAACATATAAACAGGCTGCCGAAGGCGACCGGGATTCAAAACATACCGTGTTTATATCTCTGGATGGAACGAATGGTGCAGACTTTCATACATTGCTTCATTCGCTTCACTTCGCATGTGAGCAGGAGAACATTCCTTTTACCAAACACTTCACAGCTGAATTTCTAAAATCCGAATCAGAGCTACGTTCGGAGATGGCGCATTATTTGACAGACAATCGTGCCTTCGGTTATACAGCGACTGATGTTCAACCCATTCAATATTTTCAAGAAGGAACAAGAAAAGCCTGGTCACAACGGACTCCAGAGCTATCCGCTAAAGGAGGCATCGTTGTTTTATTTGGACCTGGCGCATCGCTTATCTCCGGCGGGGAATCAGATCTGAACTTTTATGCAGATTACTCCAGAGAAAATCAGCAGAAGCGTCATTCACCGCAATTTGGCAACTTTGGATTCGGCGGCTCCTCGGACCGCGTTGAAATTTATAAACATTGCTATTTTCTCGAATGGCCCGTCTGGGAGACTTACCGCAATGACTGGCTAGCATTTTGGGCAGATCAGCCACATCAGAATGCTTACTACATGGATATGAATCGTCCCGATGAGCCAATTTGGCTGCCGGTAACATCATTAAAGCATGTACTGCATAAGACCTCTCGCCAGCCGTTTCGTGTAAAGCCGTTTTTTGCACCCGGCATCTGGGGCGGACAGTATTTGAAAGAGCTGTGCGGACTTCCAGATGAATGGCCGAATTGTGCTTGGAGCTTTGAGCCAATTGCTCCGGAGAACACTCTTCTACTCGGTATAGATGGGATTACGCTAGAGGTTCCTTTTACACTGCTGATGGAGGCTTCGCCCAATGACATTATGGGCAAACGCAATGTAGAGCTGTTTGGCAGCTATTTCCCGATCCGCTTCAACTATCTCGACACGATGGATGGAGGCTATCTGTCACTACAAGTGCACCCTAATCAGGAATATATAGAGTCCCAATTTAATCAGCATATGACACAGCAGGAATCGTACTATGTGATGAAAAATAAACCCGGTGCCAAAGTCTATCTCGGCCTGAAGGACGGTGTGACGGGAGACCAATTACTCATAGCTTCAGAGGAAGCTCATCATAGCAGAGTACCACTGGATCTGCCTTCCTATGTTAACGAATGTCCTTCTGAGAAAGGGACTCTTTATCTCATCCCTCCGGGAACGGTGCACTGCTCTGGCCAGAACAATCTGGTTCTTGAAATCTCTTCGACCACCTGGTGGTTTACGTTCAAAATATATGACTATTTGCGCAAAGATGCCGATGGCAAGCCGCGTCCGATGAACCCGGAGCATGCGCGCCACAATATCAATGATTCCATAGACACCTCGGCCGTAGAAAGCGGACTTATAGCCCGTCCTAAGGTAATCCGCAACCACGGTAATAACTCGGAGGAGCTGCTGGGACAGTGTGACGATCTTCTGTTCCAGGTCCGCAGACTGACTCTGCAGGATACCTGGACTGCGGACACTGGCGGAGAATTTGTGATGTACAATCTCGTAGAAGGCGGGCGTGTCCGCCTCGTGCCGACGGCTAACGAAGAGGCTGCGGTTGAGTGGGGATATGCCGAAGCCTATATCGTCCCGGCTAGTGTAGGAGAATACCGCCTGGAGAACCTTTCCGGTTCCGCTTGCACCCTTATTGCCGCCAAAGTGAGTCCGGACTGGAACCTTCCGCTTCTTCCACCTAACCGGACCTCAGGCACGGAGGCCTTCGATGCGTTCTGGTGACGGACCCGATTTCGGCACCGGCGCACCTGCCGGAAAACCAGCCGAGATCACGCTTGCACTGGACGCCGGAGGCACCGTTTTAAAAGGAGCTCTGCTCGTAAATGGGCAGTTCGTGCCCGGCACGTTCATAACCCGGCCCTCGGCGTCCCAGGGTCCTGCTTCTGATACGATCGCCAGCTTCGCCGACGCATGTCACGAGTTGCTGAACTTTTACACTTCCGCCTACGGACCTTTGGATAAGAACGAAAGGGTCCGGATCGGATTTGCCTTTCCCGGGCCGTTCGATTATGCGGGAGGGATAGCACTGCTTCAGGGCGTAGGCAAATATGAAGCACTGTACGAACTGTCTGTTCGTGATCTGCTCCGTGCAGAATTTCAGCGGCTTAAGTCAGCATGCGCGGACACGATGATTGATGCACTCGCTTCAGCTAATATCCGGTTCGGCAATGACGCCTTCATGTTTGGGCTCGGAGTCAGCCTCCGGTTTCCGTCAGAGCGGTTGATATGCCTGACGCTCGGCACCGGATTAGGCTCCGCTTTTGTTGATAAAGGATATCTCGTCTCCGGCAAAGGCGGGATACCATTAAACGGAATGCTGTTTGCCGAACCTTACCGGGACCTTATCGTTGACGACTATTTTGGAAGAAGAGGTATTCTGAAGATGGCCTCCGAGCGGGGAATCTTCACAGAGAAGAATGATGTGGTGGATCTTGCGGAGGAAGCCACAACCGGCAACGCAGAAGCTGCAGATTTGTTCCATGAATACGGCCGCAGGCTGGGAGAAATGCTGCTGCCTTATGCTGCTGCTTTTAAGCCGAACCGCATAGTGCTTGGAGGACAAATTTCGCGCAGCTTTCCCCTCTGGGAGAAGGACATACAGCAGACTCTCGGTACGTTTTCCGTTCCGATTCTCCAGCTCCAGGATGGGAT
The DNA here is from genome assembly GCF_900177425.1 of Paenibacillus uliginis N3/975. Classification (NCBI taxonomy): domain Bacteria; kingdom Bacillati; phylum Bacillota; class Bacilli; order Caryophanales; family Paenibacillaceae; genus Paenibacillus; species Paenibacillus uliginis. Next base: position 5,845,365 of record NZ_LT840184.1, read on the forward strand.
GATTGATGTATTTAGAGGCATTCATAAGCTATTCGAGGGTACGGATAAACAACCATCCGCCTCGATTCATAAATAGGAGGTTATCGTAATATGAGCATACCAACCAAAGGCGATCATAAACCCGCACGCCCATGGACCATCTATGTGATTCATCATTCACACACAGATATCGGTTATACGGAACGCCAAGAGCGGATCGAACAATATCATATCGATTTCATTCGTCAGGCGCTAAGCATCATTGAGGCAGCCCGTAGCGGTGACAAGCCGGAATGGAAGCCATTCCGATGGACTTGCGAGACTTTCTGGGCCGTAGAGCAGTTCTTGAAAGTCGCTTCCCCACTTGAAAAAGAAGCTTTTCAACAAGCCGTTATCCGAGGAGATATTGAGCTGTCAGGAACGTATCTCAACATGACAGAGCTGCCCGATCTGGACCTCCTTCTGCGGAATCACAGCAAGGCTCAGCAGTATGCCAAATCCTTCGACCACCACATTGACAGCGCCATGACTGCCGATATTAACGGATACAGCTGGGGTTATGCTACCAGCTTGCTGGAGAACGATGTTCAGCACCTGTTCTCCTGTATTCATACACATCACGGAATGTACCCCCTTGGCCGCAAGCAGACCCCGTTTTGGTGGGAGGCACCTGACGGAGGCAAGCTGCTCGTATGGAACGGAGAGCACTACATGTTCGGTAACGAGCTAGGCTTCTGCCCGAATGCGTTGGGGAAATACATCATTAAAGACGAACTTCAACATACCTTGTCAGAGCCGGAAGATCGGCACAATGAAGTGGCCACCCTGCGAATCAACCGGTATTTATGGAATCTTGAGCAGGAGCAGTATCCATACTCCTTCATCCCTGTCATGGTATCGGGGCTTGGTACGGATAACGCATCACCAAATGCCGAAATTGCGGAATGGATCACCCAGTGGAATGAACAATTTGGCGATCAGATTAAAATAAAGCTGGCTACCTTATCTGAATTCTTCGCCACCCTGAAGCAGGAAGACTTGTCCTCGCTTCCAGTACATCGCGGGGATTGGCCGGATTGGTGGTCCGACGGTGTAGCGTCAACAGCACTTCATACAGGAATATACCGTGATGCCCAGCGTACACTCCGGAAAGCAAAAAGGCTTGTTCAGCAGGATGAAATGGTGAACACAGCTGATATTGACGCGGCTTCCGAAGCATTGACCATGTATGCGGAGCATACATGGGGATACCATTCCTCCGTGTATGAGCCATGGCACCCCCAGGTGCAAATGCTTGAAGTGCGGAAGCAGGCTTACGCGGCCGAGGCCAGCAAACGGGCTTATCGCCTGCTGGATCAAGCTCTTGTCGCACGCCATGGAGCTCTTTTATCGCCTAATCGCCCATTGCGTTACGAGGTCATCAATACGGAACCGGCGGCCGCAACACTTCAAGTCACACTGCCGTTGGATGGATGGGAAACGACCATCCTCAAAGGGGATTTCGAGCTTATCGATGAATCGACGGGAGATGCCCTTCCGTACCAGATATCTCACAAGCATACAATCGTAACAGAGCTCACCCTTCTACCGAATGAGGCTCGGATTCTTCATATTAATGTGCTTCGCCAACAGGGAATGAAGAGCTCACGGAACAGCATGGTCACGGCGTGCAATATTAAGCCCGTGAGTTGTGAAGGGGTCGACGACATTTGGGAGCCTTCATCGTCTACCAATCCGATCATGGTGGACAGCTGTTCGATGGAATCGGAGACGATGCGGATCGAGTGGAAAATAAATGAGGGCATCACCGCTTGGATCGACAAACGTCTCTCCACTGATCTGCTGGACACTAACCGGAAGCATGCTCCATTCACACCGGTGTATGAAGTTACGCCTGTACAGGATGAACACAATCCGTCCCAGGTATGCTCAGCCCGTTCTCGAATGGGACGCAACCGAAAAGGAGTAAACGTTCAGCGAGATGCTGGCCGTCTAACCAGAGTACAGGTGCTCGACAACGGGCCACTGTTCGCCACGGTCGAGTTCGTATTTGAAGTGAAAGGGCTTAGCTACTACGCCCTTACCCTCAAAATGTTTGCTAACCAGCCACGTGTCGAGGTGTCTGTCCGCCTTCACAAGGAAAGCGTCTGGCTCCCCGAAAACGTGTATGTGGCTCTGCCATTCTCTATGGGAACCGAAGCTGAGCTTTATGTGGAGAAAGCAGGATGCCTTGTTCGACCATGGGCGGATCAACTCCCAGGTTCTTGTCTTGACTACACCTGTATTCAAGAGGGATTGTTATGGCATTCGGCAGAAGGTGATGAAACGCTTATTCTTTCCATGCCTGATACACCCCTGCTGCAGTTAGGAACTTTGGATCACAGCCATCGCCAGCTGCACACCCAGCAAACCGGGAACAGCGCGCCTTCCACATACGCTTGGATTTTGACGAATTACTGGGAAACCAATTTTAAAGCAACGCTTGGCGGATTCTATGAATTTCGTTATGCCATTGATCGCTTGCAACATACGACACCAGAGCAAGCCGTTGGGGCGCTTCATGCGTCTACAGGACAATTTACTGTACACCGTATCAAGTTAAAGTAACAAAAAAATCAGGGGCAACTCTTGGATCTTGATGATCCTGGAGTACCCCTGATTTTGTATATTAGATCTAACCGCTGCTATGCAACGCCACACCCTGCTCCGTAAAGAACACCGGCCTCTACCCCTTAACCGACCCGGCCACCATACCCTTCATGATCTGTTCCTGAAGGATAAGATAAATAACAATCGTCGGGATGACCGCTATTGCCATGGCCCCCATCGTAAGACTGTAGTCTGTCCCGAAACCATCCGAGAACAGGGACAGGCTGAGCGGCAGCGTCTTTAGTGCCTGTGAATTGATAAACACGAGCGCAAAGGAAAAGTCGTTCCAAAATCGAAGGAAAGCCAATATCGATATCGTCGCTACAATCGGGGTACATAGCGGCAGGATGATCCTTCCGAATATGCCCCACCAACCGTTGCCGTCGATCATAGCCGCTTCCTCAACCTCCCGTGGAATGGAGATCATGTAAGCCATCGCCAAAAAGATCGCAATCGGCAGCTCGAACGCCGTATACGGCAGAATGAGTGCTCCGTATGAATTGAGCAATCCGATTTCCTTCATCATGAGAAATAACGGAACCAGCGTGCTATGGATCGGAATAAGCATCCCGGCCAGAAATAACGCCATTACTACCTTTTTGAAACGGAACTGAAACCGGGCAAGCACATATGCGGCCAAAAGACTGAGCACAATCGTGAGCAAAACCGATGTAATCGTAACGATGGTCGAATTGAGCATCGCCCGTCCCATATTTCCCAAATCCCACGCCCGGACAATGTTTTCTTTCATCCATTCAACAGGCAAGCCATAGGGATTATTGAAAAAATCCTGATTCGTCTTGAACGCACTAATAAACAGCCAATACAACGGATACAGCGTGATCAGGGAGTATGCCAGCAGCAGCAACTTGACTAACCCGGATATGCCTTTTCTAGCCAGCTTTCGGTTCGGGTATGCGAGACTTACGGCTGTCTCTGCTGGACGTGTCTGTTGTTGTTTCACATGCCTCTCCTTTCCATCAGCTTTCTTTCCTTCGAGTCAGCACAAAATTAATGGCGATCAGTAAAGCGCTGATGATCATAATCATAGTGGACACGGCTGAACCGTACCCGTACCGGTAGACATCAAACGTATTGTTGTACATATAGGTGGCAAGCAGTTCTGTGGACTGCGCCGGTCCCCCGCCTGTCATCACAATGACATGATCAAACGCTTTCAGGCTTCCGGAAATACAGAGAACGAGTGTCACAACGACGGTCCCCCAAATCATGGGAAGTGTCACCTGAATCAGCTTCTTCCAGCCGTTCGCGCCATCAATTTTAGCAGCATCGTTGATCTCAGGAGAGATGTTTTGCAAAGCGGCGATAAAGATAACCATATACGGACCGATGTTGCTCCAGTTGATCGGGATCGAGATCGCGAACATGTTTACCTTCGGATCGGAAAGCCAAGCGCGTGTCCAGGATTCTAGTCCGATAATCTCGAGCACTTTATTCGCAAGACCGAACTGCGGATTGTAGATGTACCCCCATATAAGACCGACCACGACCGTCGAGAGTACCATCGGCATAAAGACGGCAGAACGAATAATTCTGGAGAAAAATGAATTTTTGAGAAGCAGGAGCGCCAATATTAAGGCAATCGGAATCTGTCCTATAATGGATGACACTACAATGATCAGGTTGTTCCGCAGTGCTCTCCAAAATATTGGATCGTGCAATATTTCATTGTAGTTACCAAAGCCGATAAACTTGGCCTCGCCTAACCCTTTCCAGTTAAAAAAACCGTAATACGCCGACCAAAAAACCGGGACGATAACAAACAACAGGAACAGCAGAAGCGCCGGAAGCAGAGCTAGAACTATAAATCCTTTACTTCGAATGGCTGTTGGCACTTAAGACGCCTCCCTTCTTCTGACACCCTTGGAAGTCTCATTACTGTGCTGTGGATCTGGCCTGCGCGTCCTGAAGTTTCTTCGCCACGCTTTCAGGTGTTCCGCCCATCATAATTTCCTGAAGACCGTTATTGATCGCTTCGCCTGCTTCAGCGGTTAGGTAAGCGTCATATACCGGCGTAATGCCTGTCTTTTTTACGAGATTAAATGCTTTATAATACAGCGACGTTACTTTGGCTTGATCGATGTCCGTATCATACATAACCATCGAATTGCTCTCGGCAATGGCCTTCTGTGCTTCCGGTCCGCTGACCGTGTAAATGAGCTTTAGTGCGGCTTCTCTGGCGGCACCTTCCGTTCGTTTGCTCAATGCGAGACCGCCTCCTGCTCCGCCGGAAATCGTATTAGGATCGCCTTTACCTCCCGGAATTGACGGCAGAACGGTCACATCAATGTTCTTCATCTGTTCTTCACTCGCAGAGGATGCAAGGTTCGTAAGTGTCCAGGCTCCGCTGACCATCATCGCTGCATTACCCTGAATGAAATATTGCTCCGCCTGCGTGTTATCAATGCTGTTCGCTCCCTCTTGGAAAGCCTTGTTGTCGACAAGCTGTTTAAAATATCCGAGCGCCTCCACGAATTCAGGATCTGTGAATTTGGCTCCTTTTTGTTCTGAAGCATTCTTGAACCATTCCGTCCCGGTCACGCGGTCCGCCAGCGAACCAATAATTGTTGACTGTGCAACCCATGGCGCTTTATTGCCGAGGGCAATCGGTGTCACTCCGTTATCGTTAAACACCTTAATCGCCGTCATCATTTCTTCCCAAGTCGTCGGAACTTTGACGCCGTGTTTCTCAAACAGAGTTGTGTTGTAATACAAAATCGAGGTGGCCGACATGGCGAGTGGAGCTGTGTAAACCTCTTTTTCCTTAAAAGTGAATGGATCAAAAGCGCCCTGCAGGAACTTATCTCTCCATTCCGGATTCTGGTCCAACACGTCCGTGATCGGTTGAAGCAGATCGGCTTTATACAATTCGGCGGAATGACTGCCTGCATATACGAACATTAAGTCCGGCAGCTCATTCGCAGCCGCTACTGTGCTGAGACGCTGGCGGTAACCGTCTACCGGAATCGCCTGTGCATCAAGCTCAACATCGGGATTATCCTGGGCGAATTGGTCGATAAAGCTCCGTACGGTTTTGGCCCGGAGATCATCACCGGCAAAGTTGTGCCAGACTGTCAGCTTGACCTTATCCCCTTTGTTAGCGGTTTCACCATTCGGTTTACTGCTTGATTCCCCGCAACCTGCCAAGATCAGTGTCAGCATGAGCAGGACTAGACCCATTTTTTGTATTGGTTTCATTGTCAATCCTCCTTGATAGCATGAATAACCCAAGTATAGAAGAGGAGGGCGTAAGTCCGTAGGGGACATAATTCAGTCGATAGAGGGATAAATTTCAGCATTTGCCCGATATTCAGAAGGGGTCATTCCCGTAAATTTTTTGAACAGACGGTTGAAATACTTCATATCCTCATAGCCGACTTCATTCGCCACTTCACTGATTTTGGCAGGGGTTTCAAGCAGCAAAGCCATCGCTTTCTGCATTTTGGCCTGTGTTACGAACTCGATATAGTTCTGTCCGGTTTCCCGTTTGAACAACTCGCTGAAATAATTTGAATTCATATGCACATGTTTTGCAACTTGCTGCAACGATAACCCTTGACCCAGATGCTCATGTATATACGCGACCGCGCGCTGAACCGGACTAATACCGGATACTAGCTCGGCATGCTGCTTCATTAGCGTTTCAAAATGGTGTAACAGCACCTTCTCCGGTCTTTGCGCAAGTTCAGTCATGTCCAGCTTCTCCCCATTCGGCGGTTCATATGAACGGCCGATAGACAAGGCAGCACGCTCCAGCCAGCGGTGTCCGGCAACGATCAGAGTCTGAAGATAACCCTGCACCGAGCTTGGTGTCGCTTGATGATCACGCCGGATACGTGCCAGCAGCTCTGCGATTCCACTCTTCAGGACACCAGCGTCCTCTGCCCGAAGCCATGCTGCCAGCTCCTTCTCCTCTTCCATCGTGCTGAATACCCGGACACCTTTACGTTCACTTATGTCTTCGTAGCGCACATAATCTTTATGGCCTAACAGCCATTCATAAGAACCGGCTTCCATGGCTGTGTCCAGAGCCCGCCGCAACTGCCTTACATCACCGATCGGCTGCCCGCAGGCGGCAAAGGTGTCGCAGTTCAGTTCTTCTCTCGCTTTCCGGATTATATATTCCAGTTGGCTTATGCCCTCGCGTTCCACCTCAGTTCTGATCAGCATCAGGATCGAGTCGTCCCACTGCAGCCACTCACAACCGTAAGGGACGAGTTCGGTCAATCTCTCCCCAAAGGCATGGTAGAGAACTTCTGGTACACGCCCTTCTTCTCCGGCAGTATCGTCATGACGGAAGGTAACGATCCAGACCTGCAGTTGGTGCTCCCCCTGAGTAATCCTCAGATCGGGATATCTGTTCCACATCTCCGTTACCGTCTTCTCATCTGGAAGAGTAGCCGAGGCAAGCAGTCTTCTCAGGAAGCTGCGGTTGACTGCTCTTTCCTGCGTCCTGCCCAGTTCATCTTCCTGCCGTCGCTGTTCAATCCGAGCCTTCGCCCGAATCGCCGCCTGTATTATTTCGTCGGGCCGGCTTGTTTTCAGCAAATATTCACTGACACCTTCCCGCATCGCCTGCTGGGCATATATAAACTCATCAAAACCAGATATAATGATCATTTCTGTGTCCGGCCGCTCGTTCATCACTTCACGGGCCAGATCAATCCCGCTCATGCCAGTCATCCGAATATCGGTAAAAATAATATCCGGCTGTTCACACGGAATCCGCTGTAGTGCCTCTTCCGCTGAAGCGGCCGGCTCCAATACAGAAAACCCGCTGCTCTCCCAGTTAATTACCGTGCTCAACCCCGTCCGAATGATCACCTCGTCATCCACAATCAACACCTTCATCCAAGATCATCTCCCTTTCCCTTCACGTGTGTGATTCAGCCCTATTCGATCCCCGACCTGTCCTCTCCAATCGGGATCGTAAACATAACTACTGTTCCTCTTCCTTCCGTGCTCTCAATCCGGAGAACGGCCTCCCTTCCGTAATGAAGACGAAGTCGGTTGTTCACATTGCGGAGCCCGTAGCTCCCTTGGGAAGACCTCTCCTTTTCATGAACGTGAACCGGATGCTCCTCCAATTGAGTACGCAGCCATAACAGTCGTTCCTCACTCATGCCTATTCCATCGTCCTCCACCATCAAATGGATACCGTGTTCATCACAGCTTGCATTGATCGTAATCGTACCCGGTCCTTCCCGTTTCAGAATACCGTGCAACATCGCGTTCTCAACGAGCGGCTGCAGCAACAGCTTGAGCATGGTCAGATCACGCACCCGATCATCCATATACACATGAAAGATTAATTTATCCGGGTAACGGATGGACTGAATGTTCACATAATTCCGGACATGCTCCATCTCCTGGCGGACTGCGCAATATTCCTGGCCGTTATTCAGGCTGAATCTGAGAAAGTCGCTCAGTGAGCCGACCATATCAGCGATTTTGCTGTCTTTATTCATCAAGGCAAGCCACTGGATGGAAGACAGGGTATTGTACAGGAAATGCGGGTTGATCTGTACCTGAAGTGCCTGCATATCCGCTTCTTTTTTCAGTGATTCACTTAGTTTCACTTCCTCCGTCAGCTTCACAATCCGGGAGCTTAGACGGTTATAGCTGATGACCAGCTGTCCTACCTCATCAATCGTTGTTACGGGAATCGCGGGAAGCGGCTCCTCCGGACTTGAGTTTTTGAGAAATTTGGTCAAAGTGGATAACGGCTTCGTAATTTTCTGTATCAGAAAGACAACGAGAATGATCACGAGAAGAAACGCAACGGTGACCGCAACGGCCATCAAGGTGAGCACATACTGGTTCTGTGAACGGTATTCTGCAGCTGGAATGATGCCGACCAGCTTCCAGTTCACATCCGATACCGATTTGTAGAGTACGGTCTTCTTATCCGTCCCTTCCCCGTAATTTAAAGTCCCACTTGGTCCTTCCATCAGCTTCATGCCCGGATAAAAATCAGATAGCGGGCGGTTACTTTCCATGTCGGGTGGACCGGCAATGATCCGGTCATGCTCATCCAGCAGCAGGACAAATCCGCTCTTCTCTAGAGCCGCCTGCGTGACCTGATAAGCAATCACGGCTTGGTCCACATTGATCTGGACCTTGCCGATCGGCTTATATTTATCTGTACTTCGAATCGGCCGGGCTAGCGTTACGACCTGCCGCACTCCGTCCGACGTCCACTGCCGGTGTACGTTAGACCACCACTTGGGATGCCACTTGTAATAATCCGGAATTTCCTCGGTAATGTCGGTAAACTCCGAGCGGATCAACGATTTGTGCGAAATCGGCTGCTTTGCTCCAAGCGGCTCAATAATGATGTTCGCAATATACTCCTTCGAGAACGCCAGATTCGTCAAAAAAAAGATAATCGATGTCTGCTGCGTATAATTGCTATCTCTCTCCGGCGACTTCAGATAACTCTGGACCCCACTGTGCCCGATCAGAAAAAGAGACATGTTTTCCACGTCCTTCACCATCGTCACCAGGTAAGCCTCAAGCTGCCGCAACGTATTCATCCCTGATATTTTGGCCTTTTCCTCAGTAATGCCGCCCGCCATATTGTAAGAGAATAGACCGAGAAACAGGAGTGGAACCATCGTCGCAATGATGATCAGCAGTGAAAGCTTGTGCTTAAGCGATTTGCCGAGCCATTTTTTCATTCCTTCACCTCAGTTCTTATGTGCCTAAACCACACAGTTGCTTATCCCATGAGCTAGTTGCCAAGCGCAACCGCTTTCAGCCCAATAGATTAAAATCTATCTTAGAGTAATCCTTCTGTCGGAGTAAATGATTTCTTAGTCATAGAGGGGGATAAAATTATCCACTGGACCTGCTGTAGTATTTGATATTGAAGCTGGTCATGACCGATAAAGACGTCCAACACACAAAAAAAACCCCTCCCAGAAATGACAGGAATAACATCCGCCATAGCCCAAGAGAGGGGTTCTTAATCATGATTCAATTACAATTTTACGATGCTTCCTGTTGCCTGAGACTCAAATGCACCCAGGATAACGTTCAGCGAACGCAAGCCTTCTTCGCCGGAAATCGACGGTGGCGTGTTGGTGAGAATAGATTGTACGAATGCGTCAATTACACCGCTATGGACCTGCTGTTCGTTGGTTGCCATCGCGCCGACCTTGTAGGTCTCTACAGTACCGTTTGTCAACTCAACGATAACCTCGTCCCCATCTACCGCACCAATCTTCATGACGCCATTCTCGCACCACAGCACGGTGCTGTTGTCACCGGATCTATAATGTGTCCAACTGGCCATCAACGTTCCGACAGCGCCGCTCTTCATGCGAACGATACAGGTCGCGTTGTCATCTACGTCTGTTCCGTCCTTATGAATCGTGCCGATAAATCCCGCCACTTCAGCAATTTCATCACTCAGCAAATAACGGATAAAGTCGGATTTATGCACACCGAGATCACCCATGGCACCCATAATTGCTTCTTCTTTGCGGAAGAACCAGCTGTCACGTCCATCCAGGCTCCAGCTCTCCGGACCACCATGACCGAAAGAAGTACGGAACGTAAGCACTTTTCCAAGCTTGCCGGAATCGAGGATTTCCTTCGCCTTTACATGCGGCGGCATCAGACGCTGATTGTGGCCAACCATCAGGTACACGCCGTTTTTGCGTGCAGCCTCAATCATCTGCTCTCCTTCTTCGGCTGTAGTAGCCATCGGCTTCTCAACCAATACATGCAAGCCTGCATTCGCTGCCGCAATGGTCATCGGCGCATGCAGGTAGTTCGGCGTACACACGCTGACTGCATCCAGCTTTTCATTTTTCAGCAATTCTTCATAGCTTGTGTAAGCTTTTCCGCCATAAATCTTAGCAACCTCTTCAACACGTTCTTTTAACGGATCAGCGAAGGCAACCAGCTCTACGTTAGGATTGGCAGCATATTCAGGAATGTGTCTGCGCTGGGCAATAGCACCGCAGCCAAATACAGCAATTTTGATTTTGTTCATGTTGATTGTCTCCTCTGTGATTGAAAATATAAATTTAGAATTGGTTTAGATAGTTCTCTTTCAGCCAGTTCAAGCTGTTCGATACGCTTTGCAGCGGTGGATTCTGGCATACATCCTGCTCTACGATCAGCCATTCTGTGCCTGCATCCGAAGCGGCCTTAATAACAGCCGGCAAGTCAACCGAGCCTTGGCTCAGCTCAAGCGTCTGCATGTTGCCATCGGCATCCTTGCTGAAATCCTTCAGGTGAAGGAGTGGCAAACGTCCTGCATATTTTGGAATGTAAGCAAGCGGATCTTGTCCGGCAAACTGTACCCAGCATACGTCCATCTCAACTTGAACCGCATTCGGTGAAGTCGTTGAATACATGGCATCAAATACAAATTGGCCATCCACTTCAGCTTCAAATTCAAATGCATGGTTGTGATAACCAAAGATCAGTCCCTGCTTGCGTGCTTCAGCACCTACTTCTTCCAGGAAGGCAAAGAGGTTCTTCCAACCTTCTGCATCCTCGCGGTCTTCTGGAGCTACATATGGACACATCATATACTTGGCGCCGATCGTTTTCAGGTAATCGATCTCCTTTTGCAGATCGTCGCGAAGAAGATGCAGTCCCACGTGACTGCCGATTGCCTTAAGACCCAGCTCCTGAAGAAGCGTTTTCATCTCCTCTGCCGGAATGTCGCCATAGCCTGCGAACTCCACACCTTCATATCCCAGTTCCGCCACTTTGCGAAGCGTACCGCGGAAATCCTGCGCAGTTTCGTCGCGAAGCGTATACATTTGCAGTCCGATACCCATTTTTCTCATGGAAGGACACCTCTATTCAATGGATTGTGTTAATGCTCTATATGGTACCATCTTACATGAAAGTAGGCTAAAATGAACATAAACTATATTGTCATAACATGAACTATTTGCTTACTTTTTTTCGAGTGGAGGTTAAGTCATGGTAGAGTCAAGACTGCTGATCTGCGATTATTCCTATCACACTGCGCCTTTTAGCAACAGTCATAAGAACGGCTTGACAACCTATCTGTTCCGTCTGCAAACCGAAGGCTCTTGCGAGGCTTGCTGCAACAGCAAGGAGTACCATTTACAGGCCGGTGATCTCCTGCTGCTTAAACCCGGAGATAAATACGAGCTGCGGGTAAGAGAGGAAACGAATGACGGACGTGTGTCGAGCGGCGATTACTTTATTTTTTGCGATGGTACTTGGATCGATGTCTGGTGGAGCCGCATGAGCCGCCACATTGTCAACCATATCAGCATTGACGACCATTTGCTCGGCTTGTGGAGGCAGCTTCTGCTGGAGAAGCGCCGCGGGCCGGAGGGGGAGAATGTTGAGCTAACCGGTTATTTACTACAAGGCCTCTGCCTGTGTCTGGATCGGGCGATTACGGAGACAAAACCTACGGACCGCTCAGCCTTCATGGCATTACGCTTGAAGAGATTCATTGAAGAGCATGCTACCGTTACGTTTAAACTTGAAGAGGCTGCTGCTCATGTCGGCCTTAGCTTGTCTCGAGCTGTTCAGCTGTTCAAAGCCTGTTATGGCAAAACCATGATCCAATATGCGCTGGAAATCCGGCTTAATGCTGCGGTTGAACGTATCAAGTACAGCTCCCTGACACTGGAGGAGATAGCTGAGACGTGCGGATTTGCCAGCTATTCGTATTTTCATCGTGTATTCCGAGCCAAATATGGCATGCCCCCGGCGAGATTCCGAGAGATAGAAACAACGCCCGTCGGGTCGGTTGAGTAAGCTCAGGACGATATCAAGTGAGTACATGTTGTTTTCACCAAACGAAATGTTCATCGCATCACCTGCAAGCTTTCTTTAGAAAGCCTCATCGGAAGCATGAAAGGGTGCGCCCACTCAAGGTGTGTTGTACATTCCAGGTTATAGCATAAAAGCCCCGATATTCGGGGCTTTTTCCACTCTATTTCGATCTACTCCGCAATCAGGCTGTACACCAAAAATATCTTAGTTGGCCGCGCCGAATGCACTCGCTCACTGCTGTTTTTCCAATGTGCGCGCTCTCCGGTATTTCTTCGTCCGCTCATCCTCAATGACACCATTCCAGTTAAGGCCGAAGGCAAAATCATAGGTATGGTTCTCAGAGTCTATGTGACATTCCATATCATGTGCCACATCCTCAAACTGCTCTTCCACCGTTCTCATATTAGCCGGCATCTGCATCGGCAGCAGGCCTGATGGCTCAACTGCACCAGTGAGCACCTCCATGATCGCTTGATCCTGAACGCCAAAGTTGACGAGGATAGCATCTACCTCCGCTTCAAATTCTTCAACGACGGTCGGATTCGACAAGAGCATGGATACAATAACCGGTTTGCCTTTCATCATTTCCTTTGTTTCCATCACCATGTCCAGATCGGTTGTATTCTGAGGGGTAACGGATTTTCCTTTATAGGAACGGTTCAACACATCACACGTACGTGCATCGCCAGCCAGGCTCACTTCGCGCGCATGCTCTGCCGTATATGTCTTGTATTGCAGACTCATCGGCACATAACCATTGCCTCCCTGTTCCTCATCCTCCTCGCTGTAGCCGGTTCCCGACTTCGGTGTGCTGATAAATACAAGGCCGAAGTCAGCTTCATCAGGATTATTCGTAACCTCAAAATATTTTGACACGATGTCCAGATTTACCGGATGCTCGAGGCTTTCCGGCGTCGGATTGCCAAACCAATCCTTTCCGGCCGCCATAAAGCGTTTCGGAATGTAGACCTTGCTCTTCTGTTGAAGAGGCAGTACGCCATTTTTATTTTTCAGCATGACGATCGATTTCAACTGTGCTTCATATCCCTCACGCATAAACTCTGCATTCCCCACAACTTCCGCACTTTGCAGCGGCTCTACATACGGGTTTTCAAACAATCCAAGACGGAACATATTGCTCAGCAGGCGTACCGCAGACTGTTCAAATCGATCCCGCATATATGCTTCTCCGTGCTCTTCAACGCCCATCTGATAGGCAGCCAGTACAGGTTCAATCTCGTTGTTGCCGCCAAACTGGTCAACGCCTGCCATCAGCAGCTTGTAATGCCGCTCCGCCACCGTCAGTCCCTCTACACCCCATGGCTTACCGGTAAGGAAGGAATCCCGAGGGCCGGATTCGTCAGCAGTAATCAACCAGTCGGTGCAGACCACACCGTCATATCCATATTTCTCCCGCAACAAATCCTTAATAAGATAGGAGTTATAAGAATTGCCGACATTCTCCCCGTTTACGGTATCCTGATCCGTAGAGATTGTGTAGTACGGCATGACAGCTGAAGCCATACTGGTCTTTCCATCCAGCTTAAAAGCTCCATCCACAAATGGAATCAAATGTTCATCAAAGTTGTTTCCCGGATAAACCGCATATTTCCCACAGCTGTAATGAGCATCTCTTCCGGCCTCGCCTGATCCGCCGCCAGGCCAGTGCTTCACCATGGCGTTAACACTGTCATATCCCCAGCCCTCGGAAATTTCTCTCTCTCCCTCCGATGTCTGGAACCCATCAATGTAGGCACGAGCCATATCGGTAGTTAACAGGGAATCCTCGCCGAAGGTACCGTTAAACCGGAACCAGCGCGGCTCTGTAGCAATATCAATCTGTGGGGAGAGTGCTGTTGCAAGGCCAAGTGCACGATATTCTTTGGAGGCAATCTCGCCGAATTTCTTGGTGATGTCCGGATCAAAGGTTGCAGCCAAGCCCAGCGTCTCCGGCCACATGGAGATATGCCCACCGGAGCCCGCATTAAACTCCGAACTGGCATCTGAACTATGCCGTGGGTCTGAGCTGTTGTTTGCCGGAATCCCAAGTCCCGTACCTTCCGCATAAGCTTGCACTTTATTGTTCCAGCGTGCTGCAACTTCCGGACTCTCCACCGTTGTCACCAGCACATGTCTCAGATGATCCTTGACGAGAAAGGCAAGCTGTTCATCCGTCAGCGCCCAAGGCTTCACTCCACTCTCCTCATAGGATTTACCGTCATAGGTGCCTGAGAACCAAGAGTTGCTTGCAGCTGGAATGGATTGATGCCTGCTGTACAGCATCAGGCCTGCGATTTGCTCAATAGTCATTTTTGACGCCAAGTCCTTAGCCCGTTCCTTCGACGATAACCGCCAATCTTCATACCGATCTAGCTTGCCATCACGGCTCAAATCCTTGAAAAACAGATCGTCCTGCTCTATGATCGTTACGCCTGAGCCAGGAGAGTAACCCAGCTTGGGGCCTCCCGGGTTGTTCACATATTGTACGTTGTCTCCACTTACATTCACGGTTTGGATCGTTTGATTGTTCATTCTGGTTCCCTCCACTCCAAGTTTGTCTCTCCTATGCACTACGCCAGAATCAACACAGTATTGATTCCTTGTATATACAGCTTCTCTATATTTATAGTCCCAGCTTCTGGTTCAACGCATCAATCACTGCCGTCAGTTTTTCCTCAGACATACCGCCAATCATGCCTCCGATTGAACGGAGACCGTCGTATTTCTTCCAATGCACAACGGCATCAAACAGCTCGGTCAAACCGCTGTCCATGCTATCTGCAAACATAGCTCCCATCTGCTTAATCCGTTCCATACTAAGCTCCATAAGCTCTGAAGCGAGAGGCGCTGTTTCCGGGATCGCCAGCAGCTCATAAAACTTCGTATTACGTGTAACTTTTTTAAATGGAATTGCTGTTGAAATTACGTTAATGGACACAGACAGCGGTGTATCCACAGATGATCCGCCGACTAAAACATCATATACGCCGGTTTCCGCGAACCAGTCCTGAATTTCTGTATTGTAGTAAGCGAAGGCACGCTTATCGAGCGTAAAGCTCACCGTCTTGGCTTCGCCTGGCTCAAGATGAACTTTCTCGAAGCCTTTCAATTCCTTCACAGGCCGGACAACCGTACTATCAAGCGGCTTCACATAGAGCTGTACCACTTCCTTGCCTGTACGATCCCCTGTATTACGAACCGTCACGGTAATCGTCGCAGACTCTGTATCCTTCACTTGATCCTTATCTATTGAAATATTCTCGTAAGCAAATTGAGTGTAACTAAGTCCATGTCCGAACGAGAACAACGGCTGCTCCTTCTTGGCTTCGTAGTATCGATACCCTACAAACAGCCCTTCTCCGTAATACACTTCACTCTTGCCGCCCGGGAAATTAAGATAGGCCGGGGTTTGCTCCAATGTCACAGGAAAAGTCTCGGCCAGCTTGCCGCTTGGATTCACAGCTCCATACAAAACGTCCGCTGCTGCGGAGCCTGTTGCCTGACCTGCCAGATATCCTTCAAGCACGGCTTTCACATCAGACAACCAAGGCATGGAAACTGGTGATCCATTAGAGAGCACAACAACCGTATTCGGTTGCACCGCTGAAACCCGCTTGATCAGCTCGATTTGCGAACCCGGGATATGAAGATGCGTACGATCGACACCTTCAGATTCAAATGAATCCGGCAAGCCTGCAAAAATAACAGCCACGTCTGTCCCTGCTGCAGCCTCTACAGCTTCAGCAATCAGGTCTTCATGAATGGCATCGCCTTTTAGGCTGTAGCCTTCAGCGTAAGCCACCTTGCCCTGTGCCATCTCCACGATTGCATCATAAGCCGCATCAAGCCGCGTTGGGGCAATATGTGAGCTGCCGCCGCCTTGATAGCGCGGATTTTTAGCAAATGCACCAATAACAGCAACCGACTGCTGAGGCCCCAGAGGGAGCAGATTGTCTTCATTCTTCAACAGGACCATACATTCCGCTGCTGTACGGCGGGCCAGCTTGTGATGCTCCTCTTGGTCGTAGGTGAAGCCCGGCTTCTTGTTGTCAAAGCCCTTGAAAATCACCGTCAGCAGCCGCTCTACTGTACGGTCTAGCACCGATTCATCCAATTCACCGGATTTCACAGCTTCGACGATCATCCCATCATGCTCTGGCCCAACATAAGGCATCTCCAGCTCAAGCCCGGCCTTTAAGCCTTTGACCCGCTCGTTAATGGCCCCCCAGTCGGTCATAACCAGACCTTGGTGTCCCCATCTTTCTTTCAACACATCGGTCAGCAAGTCTTCATTCTCCGAACAGAACTCTCCGTTCACCAGATTGTACGCGCACATCACGGTCCAGGCATCCCCTGCTGTGATCGGTCCTTCAAAGCTGCGGAGGTAAATTTCATGCAATGTTCTTTCATCCACAACGGCGTTAATGGAGTTACGGAGCGTCTCTTGGTTGTTGACTGCAAAATGCTTTACCGAGGTTCCAACGCCTTCACCCTGTACACCATATACGTGATGCGTTCCCATCTCCGAGGACAGGTATGGGTCCTCGGAGAAATATTCAAAGTTTCGGCCGCATAACGGTGAACGCTTGATATTGACAGCCGGTCCAAGAATGATCTGCACATCCTCCGCCTGACACTCTTCGCCAAGCGCCTTGCCGACTTCTTGGATCAACTGCCGATCCCATGAGGAGGCAAGCCCGGCGCCGCTCGGAAAGCAGGTGGATGGAACGGTTTTGCTGGACATGTCTGCGAGGTCCCCCTGTTTCCGCAAGCCATGTGGGCCATCCGTCATTGAAATCGACGGTATTCCGAGCCGTTCTACCGGCTTGGTCTGCCACATGTTCAGACCGGAACAAAGACTTGCTTTCTCCTCCAGAGTCATCTGTGTAATGATTTCTTGTATATTTCGATTCATATTTAAACGTCCTCCTTACATGTTTTGCATACTTGGTGTTGTGATGTCAGCGGAAATGTCCGATCCGCCTTCGGTTGCAACAGGTTCCCCAATTTCAGGCAACGGCTTAATGGAAATCATACCGATCACCATAAACACGGCGAGTGCGATATAGAAGAAAGTCCAGTCTCCAATGCCAGTCATCGTGCCTGCGCTAAGCAGGAACGGCGCGATTGCAGGTACAATCGATTGCGGTAGCGCGTTCGCCACGTTCATAATGCCGAAGTCTTTAGCGGAATCTTCTTTACGAGGCAGAATCCGTGCGACGAGCGCCATATCAACAGCAGAGAAACAACCGAACCCGAGACCAAGAACCGCTGAAGCGATTACAAATGCAGTGAAGTTAGGAACAAATGCAAAGACCAGTGTTGCCAGAACCATAATCAAAGCCGACAAATACAGGAACGGTTTTTGCTTACGGAACTTATCAGACAGCACTCCGCCAAATATACTCGTAACGGCCATCGCAATCATAGAGATAATGTTCACGGTTGCTACGCTGGCCGTTGCCTCGGCTTCCGTATAGCCCATCCGGTTAACCAGCATCATGGTGAAATAGAGACTGCTACAGTAACCCATCATTAACAGAAACTTCGATACAACCGCCCAGGTGAAAGCCGGAAAACGACGTGGGCTAGGGTAGACCTTACTGAGCTTCTCGCCAAACGGAATCTTTTCTTTTTCCTTATGAACGGCCTCCACTTTACCATCCTGAATCAGGAACAAGCTGAGGACCGGGCCCACCACCCCAATCACAGCGAGCAAAATCCATTTCGTTACTGAAGAAGCATCCGTCATGATCGTCATCATGACCATACCGATCGCAATGGCAACCGGCAGCACCAATCCCAGAAGTCCGGATACGGTACCTTGTTTCTCCTGCTTCACCTGATCTGGTATCAGCGCGGTATATGCTGCCATCCCGAAGTTGAAGAATAATTGTGCAATGGCCCAACCGATAATAATGAGCCATAACGAGGACGTCATACCAATTAACAGAAGAGCAGCACAGCCGATCAAAGGACCTATCAGAATCCATGTCCGCCGGCGGCCAAACGATATGTTCGTCCGGTCACTAATCGCACCGCCCAGAGGGTTCCCGATCAAGGCAAAGAATGCGCCAATACCAGCAACCAGACCATAAGAAGATGTATATCCGTTCGGGTCAATCTCGATCATCTTGAATGTCAGCAATAAGGATGCCGGTGTCATTAATGCCAGCATCATACAGCCGTAGCCTAGCATAATGCCGAAAGTCAATCTGCCCAAAGGTGTTCGAACCTGCCCTTTCACCTTAGCTCCAGCCATCTATATAACCCCCTCAATCAATATGAAAACGATTACAATTATAGTATAAAAGAAACCACCTTCTTCAAGACAGGCGGCTTCTTACAGACTTCTATGCTTATTTTTAATGTTTTATTGTAAACGCTTTCCTTATTTCGGTATAAGGAGATTAAAAATCAACACAATTTTAGTCATAGGTCGGCATCAGTTCAATTAGCTCCACTTCATGTGGTGCGAGACTGGAATGAACGGTTAACGCCGCCTCATCCACCCTCACATATTGAACATGTCTGCGGGGACAGGAATTCGCCTTTAGGTATTGGATATCCTCCTGTGTCAGAGATTCCGGTGCCCCCATTGTTACCCAGGCATCATAGCTGCTGCCCTGGCTGCGGCTGATCGTATGGGTAATCATCTTGTAATGACCATTTGGTAGATTGCTGAGAGCTATGTCAATTTTTAATGTCCGCTCATTCTTGAATCCATTATAACGGTGAGTTGCATCAATAAATGAAATATCACCCATAGCATAGAGCTCATCGAAGTGGCAGTAATTATAAGTCAGGACCTGATATCCCCCGCTCCCCGCAGTCACAATATACCCGTCTCCTTGAGCTATAACGGTACTCCCTAGCTTTGTTAACAGCTCATATGCATACATCGCGGGTTTCGGGATACCATACTGTGCAATCAAACCGAGTCCACCGTGAAACAACTGTTGCGATGGAAACGTCTCCTCAATATTGTCACTAAGCACCCAATAACCGAATCCATGAACGACGTCCAGATTATCAAGCAGATTTTTCGCAATATAAGCAGCCTTGTACAACGTATCATTCGTGAGCTCTCGATGGTATCCCGTCGAATTCCATTCCGTAAGATAAATCTCGCAGCCGGATAATCCGTACTCTGCGATCAGCTTAAGCTCATCTTCCAGCTTCTCCTTTAAGAAATCCGGATTCGAAGAGATTCCGCGAAATTCTTCAAGCAGCTGATAATAGGAGTCTGTATCGTACTTCTGAGCCATATATTCCTTGTTCATCAACTTCTCAAAGCGCTCGTGCGGATAGAAGTGAAGTGGAATAAAGTCTGGCTGGCAACTATTCTTTCTGCAAAATTCAAAAAAATCCTTAACCATGGACATGGATTCCATCGTAATAATCCGTCCTGGAGCTCCAATTTGGAGTGCCTGTGATATATTTTTGACCGTCTGATAGGTTCTGTAATACAACTCATTGTATTCATCGTGTGACGCTGGCCAGAATATATGAAGCTCCGGCTCGTTCCAGAATTCAAACTTCCAGCTCTTCACTTCCGCTGCCCCATACCGATTCATGCAGTGACGGATGAATCGGTCAACCAGCTCGCACCACTTATCCACGGACTTGGGCGGACTGGTATAACTGGCTCTGTAGAATACCGATTTATCCGTATCAGATGCCAGAGCAGAAGGCATAAATCCAAGCTCTACAAAAGGCTTTAGCCCGACAGACAGCAAAAAATCGAACAATTGGTCCACAAACCGGAAATTATAACGGGGCTTCCCGGCTCCATCCTCATCGTAAACCATCATCCCGTCATCAAAGATGCCGTGGAACCGCAAATAACGGAACGGACTCTTCTGCTGTACATGCTTCAGCTGCTGCTGCACATCTGCATGCAGCCCTTCCTTCGCTTTTCCGATGGTGATCAGATTCTTCCACGTATGCTGAACGGTTGTTCCTTGGATTGCAGTATCAATTTTATAGGCCCTAGTTTCCAAAGTCTGAACTTTCTCTACCTCCCGAGACTGGCTCCGCTCCAGAAACTGACGGATAATGCCAAGCGCGCTGGAATGATTAAAGTTCAGATAATGAGAGGAGATATCCTCATTCTTCTTCTGGACCATATCCGGACGGTACTGCTTACGGTACTCATGAGGCGTCATATGGTAGCGGTTCTTAAAGGCGGTGTAAAACGACTTGGCATTCGGGAACCCATGATTCAAAGCAAGATCCGCGATCGGAATCTCGTCATAGTTAAGCAGATCCTCTACTGCATTTTTCAGACGGATGCTGGTCAGATAGGATTGAAAATTCAGTCCGATATTTTCACTGAAAAATTTGGACAGATATGGAACCGAGAGAAATTCACGCTCTGCCAAAGACTGAAGCGAAATCGGATCTTTGTAGTGTTCATCAATATAAGTAATAATACGTAGCATTCGTTCCATATACTTCTCGTTTATCGCACCGCTCGATCCGGTCGTCCGGAATTGCTTCAAGAGAATGGAGAATACGGCCAACATCCGAATCCCCATGTCCAGTTCATAAGCTTCCTCCTTCTTATTGTTCAGCTGCACCATTTCCGCGAGCAAATGGCGGATTTGATCGAGGGCTCCACGCTGCTCGGACCGTGCTGTACGAGATTCACATTTGAATAGAATATTCTCAATGCCCCTAATATTCTCTTTCAAATAGGATATAGGAATGAGAAACGTAGCGATAATGTTATTATTCAGACCAATCACTTCATGAACATGACATTGATTGATCAGAAATACATCCCCTTCAGCCAAGGTGTGCTGCTGACTCCCTACCGTAACTTCCAGTTTACCGTTCAATACAAAAATGATCTCCACACTGTTATGCCAATGGCTTGGCACATAATTGACTCTGTGCAGTGATACATCAAAAGGTAATGCGTCCCCGGTCTCAACCAGTTCGTAGATGGATGTCTTCAATCTATTTCCCTCCTTTTCTTCGTCGTGTTCAACATGCTAAATGCCACCTTAATATGATGAATTTCAGTACAATGGCCTGCCAATTATGTTAAAGTTAGATTGTGTTTGTTATATTTTGGAATAAAAGGCCCTATGTCCTTTGTCTAATCTTATAAGTATGTAGACCTACCATGCAAATATTTGGGGGATTATACACCGATTTATAGAGAATTAATGAAAGGAGGTGAGTTTATGGGTATGGGTATGGGAATGTCCATGTTTGGATTATGGCCAACTTTGATGTTCATAGTAAACGGGCTTTTCTTACTACTTGGATTGTATGCACTATATCTCCTCATTAAACTTTTGATTCGGGCCATAACAGCGGTAGAACTCTACATAGATGAGAAGAGGAACCGGCGGTTTTAAATCAGAGCCGGATATTTGTTTCAAGGTCTATGCGCTATTGTCGTGTGAAAACAAGGAGAAATAAAAATAGCTGTCGAGACGCTCGACAGCCTGAGCCCCGATACTCGGGGCTTTTTCTATTTCGATCTACTCCACAATCAGGCTACACGCCAAAACATACAATATATTTCCATGAAAACATGCCTTTCTCTTCCAACTTATTTATTACCGGCATTGGATATGGTAGATTAGAGTCCATAAAACTATTAGTTTCAGGAGATGGATTCCTCATGAACCTTATCCAGCCGCTGGATGATATACAATGGCAGACACTCATACAACATACAGCCGCATACTTCAATGACCTGACAGTAAAACGCGGATTTCAATATTACAAGCAGGGCCGGGTCTCTTCGCTGCAGCTGTACGAATCCGGTCATATCGAAGCTGTAGTGGAAGGAAGAGAAACTTATCACGTCGACCTTGTCCCGGGTTCTCTGGATGACAGCCGCTGCACTTGTCCGGTCAGAAAGAGCTGCAAGCACATGGTAGCTGTCCTGCTGGATGCTGCAGGCAAGCAGGGGCGATCCGTTCACGCGCTCGTGAACGCCCATTCAACCAATCTCATCCGGTTCGGCGAGTTGACTTCAACCGAGCACGGGGCTTCTCCGTATTCGGCCCACACAGCCGCGAACAGACAAGCAGCCACCTTAGCAAACTTCAAAGAACAAGCCAACCGACTATCCGAAATGCCTATCTCTGATTGGCATAAGCTGTTTGGCCAATGCACCACAGCACTGGGGGTCAACACCTTAAACTCCCTGTACTCCAGAAATGCACTGGAAGCCATCTTCCGCATCAAACCTGCTCTTAGCGGAGTCATGGATGTGCTGTTCGAGCTTCATGCTCGACTGTTCGTGCTCGAAAGGCTGGTGAGACAACCGCAGAGCCACAACACGGGCTCCGGTCTATTTATGGGCTATCACGTCCAGATTGCTGCGGATGATATCCAGAAAGACATCGAGCAGCACTTCGCATCTGGTCACTTCTCCATTCCAGTTGAAACAGAGCATTCACAGCGTATGAGCGAAACGTTAACTTATTTGCGAGATAAAATGCTGACCGAAGCCCGAAACCACTCATTCTTCTCCAATATCTACAACCAGCTTTGGGTGTACGGCATTCATTCCAATGAACGGGATACACAACTGTACTCCGAAGAGCTGGACCATCTGAAATCGGCTGAGGCGGAACTCGGTAACGCATATTCGCGATCTGCGGGTATGCTTGCGCAAAGCTTGATGCACTTCTTTCTCTCCGAGGATCAAAAGGCTTGGGAACTGCTTCGATCTGCCGACAAAGGACTTTACATTCAACCTGAGCAGCTGATCCATTTCCTTGATGTGCTTTCTCAAGATCAAGACTGGACGCGCTTAACGGGGTGGCTCACCGAGATCGGCCCGCTGCTGGCCAGCTACCGAAATCACAATTTAAACAGCTATATGGCCTACTGGGATCAAGCGATACAGCAGCTGCCGCAAGCAGAGCAGTCCCTGTGGGACACACTGGTGGACATGCTTCCTTATTCCAAGGATATTTACCAGGAAACACTGCTTGCCCATGGCAAATGGCAGCAATGGATGGATTTTCAACTAAGCACCGGCAAAGAGCCGCTGGAGTTTCGTGTCAGCGTACTGCAGCCGATCGAGAAGCATGCACCGGAACTGCTGCTGCCTTTTTTTCATCAGGCGGTAGAACGATACATTCTTCAAAAGAACAGAGCCAGCTATAAAGCAGCAGTCAAGCTGCTCAAGCGTTTGTCTAAGCTATACAAAAAAATGAAGCAGGAAGACCGCTGGGATACATTCATTACCGCCTTTGCCGGACGGCATAGCCGGCTTCGCGCACTCCAGGAGGAGCTTCGGAGAGGAAAACTGATATCATGAGCCATCATACTGAAACCATCACCGTCCAGATTACGTTAAGCGCCTATGGAGATGCGCTCATATACGGTTCCACCCTAATACAGAGCTACTTGTCCGGACAATACCTGAAGCAGCGTTTGTTTGCCTGGCACGAGGAATCTTTTTATGGAACAGAGTTGGAAGTGCAGCAAATTCAAGATGTTGAGCTGGTTCTCCTGCCTGCTGAGCAGGTCATCCCTTTCTTTGCAGAGATGAAGCTGCTGAATCATATTGAGTGGGTGTGGGGTGAGGAAAGCACTCCATTCGTCCAGCTCGCCCCGATGCTTTACGAGTGTATCAAGAAAAGAGCATTTATCCCGAGCTTTAACGCCTATCAAGACGGAAAGCTGCAGTGGACCTGGGATCCGGAGACTATCGATCCGGAAGGCAGAGCAATCCTGTCACAGCTGGGGGACGATCCCTTGCTTAGCGAAGGGTTAGGAGCAGCCTTCTCGGCTTCTGTCTTTCAAAGGTGTTACGGGACAGAAGCCGAGGCTGCCGATTTACGCCGGGAATACCCGCTACTCTTCGCCAAAGACCGTTCCGCTGCAGCCGGGATGGATGCACAGTCCTGGCTTATTGCCATTGGCTGGAAAGCAGACACGGCTCCCTTCCGCCCGCTTCTCCAGCTGCTGGAGCCGGACGAAGAAGAAACGGCTTGGCGGCTGAGGCTTGTCCTTCAAGACAAGCAAGACCCCGCGCTGCTCTGCCCAGTCCGGCTTGCGGAGGACGGCGAAGCTTCCGGCTCATGGCCGGAGCACTGGACGCCGCATATACACGATCGTTCCAAGGCATGGCTGGAACGTCTACGCGCCGCGCTTCCAGCGAAGATGCTGGCGGACGGCGGACAGGATATGATAAGCACCGAGCTGTCCGATGATGCTGCGTGGCAGTTCCTGACGGTGGACAGCCATCGTCTGCTGCAGACCGGCTGGCAGGTGCTGCTTCCGGCATGGTGGGAAGCTGCCACCCGAAAGCGGCCGAAGCTGCGGGCGAAGGTCCACTCTGGCGAAGGCAGCGAGCGCAGCACCGGAAGTTCGCTATTCGGGCTAGATTCACTTGTGAACTTCGATTGGCGCATCGCCATTGGCGATACCAGCCTCACAGAAGCCGAGTTCACCGACCTTGTCGCACGGAACGAACGATTAGTCCGTTTCCGTGGCCAGTGGATCGCGCTCGACCCTGCGCTGGTGGCGCAAATCCGCCAGGCCATGGCAGGAATGGATTCCTCGCAGGGCTTATCCTTTCAGGATATCCTGCACCTCCATCTGCTGGGAAGCGAGGATGCACCAGAGAACAGCGGCCAGGAACCCGAAGAGGAAGGTCCTGAACGCATCCGGCTTGAGGTCGAGCTGAATGAGCATCTACTGGGGCTGATCAGCCAGCTTAAACGGCAGAGTGAGTGGCCGGATCTGCCTGTACCGGATAGTTTAAAGGCAGAGCTTCGGTCTTACCAGCGTGAGGGCTATGCTTGGCTTGCCTTTTTGCGACGTTTTGGGCTTGGCGCCTGTCTCGCCGATGATATGGGTCTCGGCAAAACCGTACAATTCATCACGTACTTGCTTCATGTCAAAGAAACGGCTTCCGGGCAGGAAGGCAGGCTACCTTCCCTCCTGATCTGCCCTACTTCCGTTCTGGGCAACTGGCAGAAGGAATTGAGCCGGTTCGCCCCGTCCATCCGGGTTATGCTTCATTACGGAAGCAAGCGGTACAGCAGTGAGGAGTTCCATGAGGAAGCAAGCCAGGCCGACATTGTCCTGACCTCTTATGCAACGGCTACCCTGGATCAGGAGCTGCTTATAGGTTTCAAATGGGAAGCCCTCTGTCTCGATGAAGCTCAAAATATAAAAAATGCCCAGACGAAGCAATCGGCTGCGGTCCGCAGCTTTCCGGCGAAACATCGCATCGCGCTGACCGGTACGCCGATTGAAAACCGCCTGTCGGAGCTCTGGTCGATCTATGATTTTATCAATCCGGGATATCTAGGCAATCTTCGGGCCTTTACCAACCGCTTCATTCAAGCGATTGAGAAGGACCATGACGAGCAGAAAACGGCCGATCTGCAAAAGCTCGTTAAACCGTTCATGCTCCGCCGCAAGAAAAAAGATCCGGCGATCCAGCTGGATCTACCGGATAAGAACGAGATGAAAACATACATTCATCTCACGACCGAGCAGGGTGCACTTTACGATCAGAGTGTGAACCAGCTCATGGAGCGTATGCAGAAGCTGGAGGGTATTGAGCGGAAAGGTGCTATTCTATCGGCACTCACCCAGCTGAAACAGCTGTGCGATCACCCGCAGCTGCTGACTAAAGAAGCTCTACCAGAAATAACGGGGACCTCAGGCCGTAAGCTGGATACGGAAACGCTTATCAACCGTTCTTCCAAGCTTGAGCGCCTTCTATCCATGGTCAAGGAGCTTCGGGAAGAAGACGAACGATGCCTGATCTTTACGCAGTACATTGGCATGGGCGAGATGCTGCAGCAGGTGCTTCAACAAGAGCTTGACGAACCGGTGCTTTATCTGAATGGCAGCACCTCAAAGACAGCGCGCGACCGTATGATCGACCAGTTCCAGTCGCGGACGCTGCCGGCGAAGGAGCAGCCCAGCGTATTTATCCTTTCGATCAAGGCGGGAGGCGTCGGCCTGAATCTGACCGCAGCCAACCACGTCTTCCACTTCGACCGCTGGTGGAACCCGGCTGTTGAGAATCAAGCAACCGACCGGGCATACCGCATGGGCCAGACGAAGGATGTGCAGGTTCACAAGTTCATCTCCATGGGCACACTGGAGGAACGGATTGATGAGATGCTGGAAAGCAAGCAGCAGCTCAGCGATAACGTCATCTCCAGCAGTGAAGGCTGGATAACCGAGCTGTCGACCGATGAGCTGAAGGATCTGTTCACCTTGCGACGGGATTGGGCGTAGATTACGATTTCTCTTCCATCAACTGCCGCATCTTGGCTTCCGTATTCGTGTCCGGCGCAGGTGTATATATACTGCAGCGTAAATCATCATTACCATATACATGCAAAGACGTAAGCTCAAACAACATCTTTCCGGCTTTGGCATGTCTGAATTCAAGATGTACTTCCGGTGCGTAACTCACCTGGCTTTGCTCCCACATCCGGGTGAAGCCGGGATGATCTCTCTTCATTTCTTCAAGAAATGATTCGTACCACTTATCCTCCACATATTGTCCGTAATACGAACGAAACATCGCCAGAAACCCGCTGGCAAACTGATCCCAGTTAACTGCCAAACGCTTAAATTCTCTGCGGGTGAACAGCAGGCGAATCATATTTCGTTCTTCCAGAGGAATGCGTTCAAAGTCCAGAAATACATGGGCCGCGGCATTATTCCACCCAACAATGTTACACATGCGATCGGAAATAATCGCCGGACAACAGTGGAGTTCTTTAATAATTTTATGCAGGGAGGGGCTGATATGGGCCGCTTCCTGTTTGAGCGGATAGGTGCTTGTACCCGTCTCGAAGGCTAGTGAGAACAAATACTTCCGTTCATCAGCGGTTAGTTTCAGCGCGTTAGCTACACAATCAAGGACAGATGATGAAACCTGGATATCACGTCCTTGTTCCAACCAGGTGTACCACGTTGTGCTAACGCCTGCCAGTTGCGCTACTTCCTCTCTTCGCAGTCCCGGCGTTCTTCTTCGGGTTCCTACCGGTAAGCCGGCAGACTCTGGGGAGATCTTCGCGCGTTGAGATTTTAAAAATGCGGACAGTGCTTGAAGTCTGGCCTGTGAATTCATCGTACCCTTCCTCTCATACCGTTTTAGGATGGCAGTAATTATACTAGGATAAACGATATCTTGTAATAGGATAACATACATGACATCATAACCTTACGAATGACAAGTTATATATTCTAAGGAGGTTTATCCTATGGAAAGAGTCGTCATTACCGGTATGGGTGTGATTTCGCCGCTGGGTAACGATGTAGAATCATTCTGGTCCCGATTAGTTCACGGTCAATCTGGTATTTCACATATAGAATCATTTGACACAACGAAACAAAAGGTAAAGATAGCGGGTATCGTTCGGGATTTTGATCCAATTGAACTCTTTGGTGTAAAAGAAACAAGGCGCATGGACCGTTTCTGCCAGTTCGCCTTAGCAGCGGCAGAACAAGCCTTCAACAGCTCCAGTCTCAAGCTTGAGGACATCAATCGGGAGCGCATGGGCGTATATATCGGCTCCGGCATCGGAGGAATCCAGACCTTAATGAATCAAAGTGCGGCTCTCGCCTCACGCGGACCTGAACGGATCAGCCCCACACTCGTTCCAATGATGATTCCTAACATGGCAGCCGCAATGGTTAGCATTAAATATGGCGCACTGGGTTCCTCACTATCACCGGTAACGGCTTGTTCTATCGGGAATACAGCGATAGGTGAAGCCCTCTTTAATATACAGGCGGGAAGGTCTGACATCATATTTGCGGGAGGAACAGAAGCTGCACTGACCGACATTTCACTCGCAAGCTTCTCCAATGCCACGGCGCTATCCACCCGAAACGATCAGCCAGAATACGCAAGCCGTCCGTTCGATGCTGGACGGGACGGGTTTGTAATGGCAGAGGGTGCTGGTATTGTCATTTTGGAGTCCCTGACTCATGCACTGCGAAGAAATGCCCAAATCCTCGGAGAGGTTATTGGTTATGGGGCCGGCTCAGATGCCTATCATATGGTCGCAACACCAGCAGACGGTCACGGAGCCGCCAGGGCAATGAAGTCGGCACTTGCAGAAGCCAAAATCTCTTCAAATGAAGTCGATGTGATCAGCGCTCATGCGACGAGTACTGTAATCGGGGACCGTTCGGAAACAGCAGCGATCAAACATGTATTTGGACCTGACGCATACCGTATTCCCGTAACAGCCAACAAATCAATGACCGGTCATATGCTGGGTGCCTCTGGAGGCATAGAGGCGATTGCTCTTGTTAAATCTTTGCAGGAGGGAATCATTCCCCCTACGATCAATCTAGATACACCTGATCCGGCGTGTGACCTGGACTACGTCCCGAATCAAGCCAGAAAAGCCGATCTAAATATTGGAATCTCAAATTCCTTTGGCTTCGGGGGACATAATTCAGCTATAATTATCAAGAAGTTTGCGTTGTAAGCTTGGCTTTAATAAACTATCGGGCCCCAATTTGGGGCCCTTTCTTGCTTTTTCTCAAAAAAATTTTCACACTATTCAAACTTTTTTAAACCCCTGCACGTCTTGCCTGTGAAAGTGAAAGTGAAAGTTCAATTGCAATTGATCGCTGGCGCGCGCAGCAAAGGAGTGTCATATACCCATGAGAGGCCGGAAACTGGAAAAGCTTCTTATGGATTGTGTTACAGAAAATCAGGAAAGCATCTACAGGCTGGCCTACAGCTATGTAAAAAACAAAGAGGATGCACTCGATATCGTACAGGACGCAATTCATAAAGCATTTCTATCCATTGATAAACTGCAAAATAAGGGTTCAATCAAGAGCTGGTTCTACAGAATTGTCGTAACAACCTCCCTTGATTTTTTAAGAAAATATAAAAATATGCATGTCATGGAGGATGAAATTTTAGAGTCATTCATCCCCGGTCAAAATGATACTTATCCCAATCTGGATTTGGCCGAATCCGTGAATGATCTGCCTGAGAAATACCGGACAGTTATCATTCTCCGATTTTTTGAAGATATGAAAATAGAGGATATTGCAGAAGTGATTCAGGAGAACGCCAGTACTGTGAAAACAAGATTGTATCAGGCGCTGAAACGGCTGCGAATAAGTTTGGAAGAAGAACAACTAAAGGAGGTGCATCCCGTTGAATGACAGATTAAACAACATGAAAAAAAAATACGAGTCCGTTCCCATCCCTGAAGAATTGGATTTGGTCGTCAAAAGAGCGATCAAGCAAAGGAAGAATCGGCGTATCAAGCTTCAATCATTAGCTGGGGGTGCAGCCGCCTCCATTCTATTATTTGCCGGAGTGAATACGAGCCCTACGTTTGCTGCCGCGATCTCGGATGTACCAGTACTCGGCAATCTTGTTAAAGTAATCACGATCAGTGAGTACACCCAAAAAGATGATTCGTCCGAGACAAACATCAAAACACCGGCTATTACCAATCTAGACAATCCGCCACTCGAAGAGGCGCTGAACAGCAAATATGCCGAAGAGAACAAGAAGCTCTATGAATCTTTCAGAGACGAAGTCGAGGAACTAGAAAAGACGGGCAACGCCAATATGAGCCTCGACAGCGGTTATGAGATCATAACGGATACCGATCGACTACTTACCTTGTCGCGTTATGTCACGACGACCGCGGCTTCTGCCGCAGAGACAAGAACCTACGACACGATCGACAAGCAGGAAAACATCGTTATTACCCTGCCAAGCCTATTTAAAGATGATTCATACATCCAGGTGATCAGTGATCAAATCAAACAACAGATGAGACAGCAAGTGCAGGAGGACCAAGACAAGATCTATTGGATAGAATCGGCGGAAGATGATGATGTTATGACTCCTTTTGAAAGCATCTCAAAAGATCAGAACTTCTATATTAACGCTGACGGCAAGCTGGTCATTTCCTTCAATGAATACGATGTTGCCCCTGGGTATATGGGTGTAGTGGAGTTCGTCATTCCGACAGAAGCGCTCTCTGGTATTCTCGTTAGCCACGAATATATTAAATAATCCAATCCCAAAAATCATTATGGAGGTTTTTATCATGAAAATGCACACATCTTCCACACCACTCAAGAAAAAATTGGCTTATGCCAGCATGGCTGGTGTCATTCTGCTCAGTGGTTCCTTCGCTATGATGACAGAGGTTCATGCCCTTTCGGCCGCTAAACCTCAGGCCACAGCTGTTCAGGTTCAAAAATCACTCGTAACCTTCAAAACGTTAAAGTCGAGCGAACCTGCACTTGAAGCAAACATCCGTATCCCTGTATTTCAAGGATTGAAAGATACCAAATACCAAGACCAGCTGAATGATATTATTGAATCCCACGCTTCCAAGGACCTGGCCCACATGGAGAAAGAAGCCAAGGAGATGGCGGCTAAAGCAAAAAAAGAGAACTTTACTCTGCATCCTTACACGCTGAACATCAATTATGAACTTACAGCAGACGGTAAGGGTACACTGCCAAACCTGATCTCACTGAAAGTGATCACCGAAGTCACAACTGGCAACTCACCAGCTCAGCGTGTGGATACGTACAACTTCATGGATGAAAAAGAAGCAAAGCGCATAACTCTTGAAGATCTGTTCGGCACCAACTATAAACAGATGATCGATTCCAAGATTAAATCGGATATTGCAGCCAATGCCGAGAAATATTTTGCTGGTAAAGATGGATTTCAGGGTATTGATTCTGAGCAATCCTTTTACGTAACTGGCGGAAAAGCCGTTGTTGTATTCCAGGAGTACAGCATCGCTCCAGGGGTCACCGGAACGCCTGAATTCACATTTGAGCTTACAGATACAGATACTACAAACCCTGTAAAGACAGTAATTGATCCAAAGTCTACGTTTAAGGCGAAAAATGGCACAGTCATGATCCCGCTCGCGGATGTCCTGCGTAGTCTGCAATTCGACGTTAAATGGAACAAAAAAACGAAAACCGCTGATATCAGCAAGGGAGCGGTTTGGACGTCGGTAACGGTTGGCAAGGATGCATACTCCTTTGGCAAAAAAGCTCCACAAAAACTTGGCGCTTCCCCTGTCTTGAAAAAAGGCCGTGTATATGTACCGCTGAATTTCCTGACGGATATTCTTCATGCGGAAACCGTAAAAGGTGCGAACGGAGCCATTGAAGTTACCTTGAAATAATCAATTAAATATCACTTCATAACGCAAAACAAAAAGCAAAACCAAGCCCTCTATCCTTCCTATGCGGAAGTCATAGAGGGCTTTTCTCATTATTTGAACATATTTTTGAGAACCATCATCAGATTGGAGGGCTTTTCGGCCAGACGGCGTGTGTAGTAGGGATACCACATTGTCCCGTAAGGCGTGTAGCATCGTATGCGGTAGCCCTGCCGGGCCAACTCAGCCTGGTCGTTCATACGGAGCCCGTACAGCATCTGAAACTCAAAGATATCTTTCGAAATACCATGACGGGTCGAATACTCTTTTACCCAGTTGATGATCCGGTCGTCATGACTCGCAATGGCGGTATATATTTCCCGATCAAGATGCCGCTTGATTATTTTTTTATAGCTATCCATAATTTCGCTCATGCGCTGAGAAGCAATGGCTGCCGGCTCTTTATACGCGCCCTTAACCAGCCGCAGATTGACACCTGCCTTCATCATTGTTTTGACATCCTCCGCTGTCCGGAATAGATAAGCTTGAAGAACCGTGCCAACGTTGTTCAGGCCTTCGGCATGAAGCCTTAAGGTCATATCGATCGTGGCTTGGGTGAATGGCGAGTCCTCCATATCCAAACGCACGAAATTACCAAGCTCTTTCGCTCTGGCTGCAACCGCTCTCACATTTTCATAACAAGCCTCTCGTTCCAATGCCATCCCCATCTGCGTCGGCTTCAAAGACACGTTCGCATTTACTTTATGCTCGTCAATTCCCTCCAGCAGCTTTAAGTACTGCTCCTTATATCCCTTTGCCTCATCCAAGGATGTGATTCCTTCGCCGAGATGATCAAGGGTAACCATAATACCAAGCTGGTTCAGTCGCCTGGTTTCCTCCAGCGCTTCCGTGAGTGTATCGCCGGCAATGAATTTGCGAGCCATTTTCTTGCCATATTTAAGGGTCATCCGTTCCACCAGCTTGCTGCCGGATACGGTCAGCATCATTTTCCGATAAAGCTCTGTGCCGTCCATCCCGTTCCCCCTTTCCGTTTGATTGATCTTAATCCTCTGTTATACGTTGTATTCTGTATTTCACGGAATATATCAGGATCAAAAAATAAGCAAAAAAATAAAAAAAGAGATCCGAAGATCTCTAATTTCCATTGATAATATCTCTAACAATTTCAGCGGGTTGTTTATGTATGGTATCGTACAAAAAATTTTTATTTGCAGATGAGTTTTCCATTTCATTTAGTAAAAACAGTGACCGCTCTAATGAGTCGATATCCCCTCGTTTATTTAACCGTTCTATTATTGTTTCTTTATCTGCTCGCAATACTACATATTTAAAATTTACGTTTAGATCTGAAATCTGTTTACAAAACCAATCCAATTCATCTTCCACTACAAAATCAATCACCACATTTAAACCATGTTTTATATAATTTCTCGTTAAATCAACAATGTTCTTCCAGGTTATTTCAAGGCGTTCGTCCCAACAAGGCTGTGATTCTCCCTTAAACATATGCAATATGACATCACCTTCAATAAGGACACACCCAGTAACCTTTTCAGCAAGTTCTTTAGTTATTGTTGATTTGCCCACTCCGAGTGGGCCAGATATCAGGTAAATGATTTGTTTTTTATCCGTATCCAGCATTTCATGCACCATCCAATATTGTAGTCATTCTGATAATTCAAGATCACAAAGAGCAGAATCAGATTCGATATCTATATAAGTTGAATTAAAGATTTCTTAGTCTAAGCATCACTACGAATGCGGAGTATTCTTCCGATCGCTCAATGTACACACAACATACACTGGCGGATTGCGACACAGTATCGGACTTGCGACATACTGGCGGACTGAGAATCCGTTATTTGTGAAGATCAGCTGTTTATTGCGATACTCGCGGACTGAGGTTCCGTTATTTGCTTGTGAAACCCCTGAATTCCTTTGGTTGACGGATAATAGCGCATCTCCTGACCGCATACACACCTAAAGAGTCAGAAATGGAGAAATAGTGGAAGGTCAGTCCTCATACATCCTCTCCATAACCTGATTTTACCGCTTATTATGCTACTTTCATAGTTTAAAGACAGGCCCCAGCATAAGAATAACATGTTTCAATGCATACTCTCATATTCTAGATAACAGACAAACCATCTTAGTTAGGTGCATAGAAGTTTAATAGTATTAAATAATCACTTGCTTAATCATAGTGCATTAAGGAGGAATCGTGACCGATGAGAGTATCACTTCGTCCTCTCCGCTCCCAACCAATCATTTAAGCTTGTTCCAGAAAATGTTCTGAAAACGGTTACCGTGAATAATAATATATATGCCATTCAAAAATATTTGCCTCAAAACTATGAACTGACTCCTATGATCCGTCAGGATTGGCTTGATAAATTGGGTCTTGCTATGCCTACATCCTATGAAGAGCTCAAAGAGGTCGCTCTCGCATTCACGAACAAAGATCCTGATGGAAACGGAAAAAATGACACGTACGGATTAGCCATGGCGCAAAATATCAATCCATCCTATGAAATGGGAGCCTATTGGGATTATCAAACTTGGTATCATAAAGACGCTGAAGGGCGGCTGATCCCAGGATTCATCTCCGATGTTCGAAAGGAACATGTTAAGTTTCTGGCGGACCTGTATAAAGAGGGTGCTATAACGAAGGACTTTGCTGTATTGAACTGGACAGAAGTAAACACCAAAGAATTTTATGGCGGCAAGGCCGGGATTTTCATTGGGACACCTCGCGGCATGAACCCTACTTATATGCAAGGTTTAGTCGATATCAATCCGGATGCCAAGCTGGCACCAATCCCTCCTTTCAAGGCACCGGATAGTTCGCAAGGCTTCAGAAACTCCATGGGCTTCTACGGAACGATCATGTTAAGCTCCAAATTGGAGAAAGAGCCGGAGAAGGTAGCCAAAATTCTTGAAATGATTGACTATGGCCGTACTTTCTATTCGATTGAAGAACGTGTTGCTACGAATACGGAATTTGATTGGCTAAATGGCCATGAAGGTCAAGGCTACACCATCGAGGATGGAAGCATCCGAAGAGAAGTCGATGAAAAAGGCTTGTCCCCTTACAATTATTTACCTGACAACAGAATGTGGGCTCCAAACGATGAAGCAAATGGATACTCCAAGGAATATACGGTTCCGCTGCTGCGCGATGTAGCTGGACAATTCGAGAAAATGCACGCTGAAACCAAACACTATATAAATCCGGTGAACGCCGTCTATTCGGAAACGCGGGCAGCCAAGGGATCTGAGCTGGATAAGTTCCTATTCAATGAGCAAACCAAGATGATTTTTGGCGACAAGTCATTGGAAGATTGGGATGCTATGGTGGGCGAGTGGAAAGAAAAAGGCGGAGAACAGATGATTAAAGAAATAAATGATGCCCTTCAAGCAAGCGGCATTACAGCTGAGTGGCAGTAATCTCTCAAGATTGACCTGAGCTTTTAGTAATACAAGCAGCTACAAAGCAACGAATTGGAGCTCCTTGCCGAGAGCCACATCAAACAGGGAGGCAGATCAAATCATGAAAATCTATGTTTGTGTAGACATGGAAGGAATTGCGGGTATTGTGCTGCCTTCACAACTTCGGCAAGGAGAATCCTTCTACCAAGAAGGACGTCACCTGATGACGGAGGAAGTGAATGCGGTCGTCGATGGATTGTTAGAAGCTGGTGCAACCGAAGTCATTGTACGGGACATGCATGCCTCCGGCTTTAATCTCTTAATAGACCAGCTTCATCCAGATGCTTCGTATTTTATGGGAGCAAGCAAGATTGAGGATCGGTTCCCGGGGATCGATTCTTCCTTCCATGGTGCAATCCTGCTCGGTTATCATGCCATGGCGGGGACAAAGCACGCCGTTCGAGACCATACATTTTCCAGTATGACTTTTATCGGAATGGAATTAAACGGTCAGCCCATTGGTGAGATTGGAATAGACAGCTTACTGCTGGGACTTCATCAGGTTCCTGTCCTGCTCGTAACCGGTGACGATAAAACATGCCAAGAAGCTGAACAAATATTGCCCCACACGACAACCTATCAAACGAAAACAGCATGGGGGCGTCACAGTGCCTTAATGAAGTCTCCACGCAAAGTGAACATGGAAATCAAGGAAGCTGTGAAGCAAGCCCTTTTCAATCAGGCTCAGTGTTTACCGTATTCAAGCACCGGTCCGTATGAACTTAAGGTTCAGTACATGAGCACCGATCTCGCTGACGCGGTCCAAACCGATGGAATTCATCAAGTCAGATTGGATGGGCTAACGATTGTATATAAAGACACCAACCTAGTGAGCCTATTTTCGAAAGCGCTGTAAAATAAAATGATCAAAAGTGAGGCGCATATGATGTCAACTAAATTGCGGTTTGCCATTGTCGGAGCTGGGGTCATCAGTTCGTTCCATGCGAGAGCGGTAACAGAAAATCCAGAAGCAGAATTGGTTGCGATCTCTGATGTTAGCGAGGAGAAAGTCCAAAAGCTGGCCGGTGAATATGGCACACCTTCCATTTATACAGATTATCATGAAATGCTGCAGCGTCATGATATTGATGTAGTTTGTGTTTGTGTTCCAAGCGGTATGCATGCAGAGGTAGCTGTTGCAGCGGCACAAACCGGCAAACATATTCTATGCGAGAAGCCACTCGATACAACAATCGCTAAAATGGATTTGATGATTCATGAAGCCCGAAAGGCACAGGTTAAGCTGGGCGTTATTTATCAACGCAGAACGTTTCCTGCTGCCATTGCTGCCCGAAAGGCTGTTCAAGAAAACAAGCTTGGCAAGCTTGTGCTTGGAGATGCGTATTTAAAATAT
The DNA here is from genome assembly GCF_900177425.1 of Paenibacillus uliginis N3/975. NCBI lineage: Bacteria > Bacillati > Bacillota > Bacilli > Caryophanales > Paenibacillaceae > Paenibacillus > Paenibacillus uliginis. Next base: position 5,881,800 of record NZ_LT840184.1, read on the forward strand.
TACAGAAGCCAGGAATATTACGACAGTGCGGGATGGAGAGGAACATGGGAGCTTGATGGCGGAGGAGCCTTGATGAATCAAGGTGTGCATGGAATTGATCTGATCCAATGGATTGTCGGGGATGTGGAATCTGTATTTGCCCGATCTGCCGCACTTGTTAGAAATATTGAAGTAGAAGATACCGCCGTCGCTGTTGTGAAATATGTGAATGGAGCTTATGGCGTTATCCAGGGAACGACATCCGTCTGGCCGGGACAAGAAACTCGCTTTGAAATTCACGGAGAAAAAGGAAGTATCGTTTTTGCAGACAGCGGCATTAAACAATGGGAGTTTATGGACGGTGAACCATCCATGCCGGATGTAGCAGGCACCGCCTCCGCCAGCAGTGATGCATCGAATATTTCAGCAGACGGCCATTATATTTTGATCGATGATATGATCCAAGCCATTAAAGAAGATCGTGATCCGATGGTAACCGGTGAGGATGCAAGTAAGGCCGTTAAATTAATTCTCGCCATTTACGAATCGGCCAGAACAGGTCTGGAAGTCAGACTTTAATCTGCACAAGGGGGATGCGGCATGTCTCTGTTTCAGCTTGGAATTATAACAGACGAAGTATCTCAAAGTCTCGAGGAAGCGATCCATTTCGCTCTTCAGCATGACATGAAAGTGCTGGAGCTGCGGTCGATTGAAGGACATACGATTCAAACGTGGACTGATGAGCAGGTGGAGTCGATAAAAGCCCTTATCCAGCAAAACGGTCTGTCCGTGTGTGCATTATCTACGCCTATTTTCAAATGCCACTTAAATAAACCCGAAGAACTTCAGGAGCACATTGCTATTCTTCACCGCTCGATTGAAATTGCCAAGCGACTTGGAACATCAATCATACGTGGCTTTAGTTTTTGGGCTGAAGAAGTTTTTGAAGATGCGCTGCCAGCCATTGTGGAGCAATTTAATAGAATCTTGCCCGTGTTGGAAAAGGAAAATATCATATTCGCTTTGGAGTTTGATCCTAGTGTTTATGCCAGTAATGCAAATAAAGTACGAATGATATTAGATACAGTACATTCACCGAATGTGATGGCCCTCTATGATCCGGGCAACGATCTCTGGGACCCGTTTGAGGAAATCCCCTATCCCGACGGCTATGAGTTTTTGAAGGAAAAGATCTGTCATATTCACTTGAAGGATGCGGTGAGAACACCGGATGGTGTGAAGGGTGTCGCTATAGGTAAAGGTGAAGTGGATTATCCAGGCTTGCTGCGCAGGCTCATTAAGGATCGTTATGAGGGTTATTTAGTTGTGGAAACACATTACCGTCTGCAATCAGAGTTAACCGAAGAACAGCTAAAGCGCCCGGCGGGCTATGCTTTCTCAGAAGGTGGGCTAGCCGCTTCTCGGGAATGTGTCGAGAGCCTGAAGCAGCTGCTTGAAGGGATATCTACTTAAGACCCTTAGACTTAAGCATCACTCCGAATGCGGATTATTCTTCCGATCGCTCTTGCCCCCAGATTTCTTTTAATGTATTTATATAATCGTTGAAATCCGGGGACAAAGGCGACCTCTGTCGTTTCTCCAGAATAATTCCGCCTTCTCCGTTGAAGTCTTCTAATTCTTTAGTTCAATCCATGTAGATACCAATTTGCAGCTATCATCAATACTTATCGAAAATAGATACTAAATCGAGGTGCACAGCTGATGTCCAACGTTATAAAGATCGGAATGATCGGGCTTGATACTTCGCATGTGCTTGCATTTACACAATTACTCAATAATCCCGATCATGAATACCACGTTCCCGGAGGCAAAGTCATAGCTGCTTATCCAGGCGGCTCGCCTGACTTTGAATTGAGCATTTCACGGGTTGCCGGCTTTACAAAACAGCTTCAAGAAGAATTCGGGGTTCAAATTCTGGACAGCCCGGAAGCTGTCGCAGAAGTTAGTGATGCCATTTTGCTGGAATCGGCAGATGGACGGGTGCATCTGGAGCAATTCCGGTCCATTGCACCTTACGGAAAGCCCGTGTTCATCGATAAGCCGCTTGCTGTTCGCTCCGATGAAGCGCGAGAAATCGTGGAGTTAGCCAAGCAATACGACATTCCCATCATGAGCACATCCGCGCTTCGCTATGCGGAAGGCTTGGTTCAAGCATTGAAGGCTTCTGATAAATCGTCTGTTACAGGAGCGGATATTTACGGTCCCATGACGATTGAACCTACACAAAACGGCTACTTCTGGTATGGCATTCATACGGTGGAGATGCTCTTTACCATCCTCGGGAAAGATTGTGAGCAAGTAACCACATTCTCTAATACAGATCACGATGTCATTATAGGCACATGGAGTGATGGCAGAATCGGAACCGTTCGAGGCAACCGAATCGGCAATGTAAAATTCGGAGCAACCATTCATCGGAAGGACGAATGTGATAGCGTTGACGTGTACTCCCATCCAAAACCGTATTACGCCAGCCTAATGGAGCAAGTCATGACCATGTTCCAGAGCGGGAAACCGGTACTGGATTTAGAGGAAACATTAAAAGTCATTCGATTCATTGAAGCCGCTAATGAAAGCCGGATTACGCAAGCAACTATTAGACTTTAATCAAATTGGGTGTCCTCAAGGTCCTTCGACCTGGGACACCCAATTTTTTAATAATTTGATGGGAGTGGTGGCAAACTAATCCACATCAATTCCGTAAATTTCAAAAACAATGGCTTTACATCACTGTGATCAGCACGAAAAAATAATATTGGAGGTAACCATGAGTACCTTATTATATCGAGCCTTGGTGGTACTATTCATTTTGTCCGTCTCTCCCACACCGTTTGCACATCACTTTGCTGCTGCAGCACAACTGCAGGAAACCGCGATAACCATCAGTATACGATCAACTCCAACCGCAGCATTGGAAAGTGAAATCAAACTAAACACTGCACAAATCAAGCAGCTGATGAAAAATGTTAAGGAGGAGGAAGGCACTGCTCCAACCTCCCTTACAGATGCATACGTAACAATAGAGCACAACGATCATAGTGAACATTACCGGCTGGATTTTGCAAATCATTTCTGGAAAATCTCTGAAAAAAAGTGTCTTATCCTCTCCAATTCAGCCGTTGCACAAATGAAGAAATACGTTGAGGCGTTAAGGAAAAAGCATTATGGTCGTATGTTACCTTGGAAGGATATAAAAACAATGCTACCTTTGAAAAGTACGTTCACGGTCACTGATTTAGAAACCGGACTAAGTTTTCGCGTACAACGCCGAGCAGGAAGCGACCATGCGGATGTACAGCCGCTTACGACCGAGGACACAAAAATCATGAAACAAATCTACAACAATAAGTGGAGCTGGAACAGAAAAGCGGTCATCATTCAAAAAGGAAACGAAATGCTGGCTGCTTCGATGAACGGTATGCCTCACGGGGGAGATGGCATCCCGGAAAACGGTTTTTCAGGACATTTCTGTATTCATTTTCTGGGCAGCTCCACTCACCGATCAGTTCATACGGATTTGCTCCATCAATTCATGGTTCATAAAGCAGCTGGAGAGCAAAAACAATATATTAGCACCGCATCACCATATATGCTGGCACATTTATTTATAGAATCCTTAAATCTGCAGGATGCCGAACTGCTTCGCCAAGTCTCAGATGGATTGCCTACGGAAACGTTGGAATCCATCATCAATGATATGGACAACATAAAGGCTACCCGAGTTCAACAGAAGTATGCTCCTGAGACTAATGATGTCGAGGACAACTTACTTCAAGAAATCACACTACCCGTAGCACTTCAATATAAAGGAAAGAGAACTAAAAATGTGACATTTCGTTTTGTATTTGCTAGAGAATCACTACAATCGCCTTGGCTGGCCCGGGACTTTTCACAATAAAGGAACACAGCGTATTAATCAGACAAAAATGTCCCCGTAGGATAGACCTTTTTAAGTGTCTACTCTACGGAGGACATTACTGTTCATCAATTCATTTCCTATAAAACTTTACTTCCGGATACGCTTCACTCGGTCCGTTTAACAACGTACCTTCCATTCCCTTCAGATGCTTGTTAAAGAAATCGAGGACATATTTATTCACAATCTCCGCCCCCCTATATCCATCTATACTGCCCGCCATTCCCGTCAAACTAATCAATTTCGAAAATAGCGGCAGATCGGTAAAATTATAATGAGCGGTTCCATCGATTAAAAGCAAGGTTCCTTCATATTTCATGACATCGTCAACAATAGCTAGTTCATCGGAAAGATATTTTTTTATCTGTTCGTCCGCATCCGGGCTATTCTTATATTGTTCAATCCCGGTAATATAGTCTTCCGTTCTCATAAACAGAAAGGGCTTGTTCATTGATTCCCGGTTCTTTATCTCAAACAGCGTACCGTCCATATTAATCCCGGCTTGGATTTTATCATTTAAGTAGGATGCATCAAACGCCGTAGCGCCCCCAAACGAGTGACCCATCATTCCGATATGATTCAAATCCATCGTCTCTTTAAAGTCGCTTTGAATCGCACCCGTATTCATCTGATCCAATTGTTCGATGACAAAATCCACGTCCTCAGTCCATACCTTCCCGATCTTATTCGTGGCTTCAAAGAAGTTATTTTCATCGACCACCGTTTCATAACCCGTGACCTCCCCGTCCGGAAAAGCCGTAGTCATCGTACTGTATGTATGGTCTATCGCGGCCACGATAAAGCCATGGCTGGCGAGATTCTCTGCTTGAGACTTATGAATAAGTATCCCCGTTCCCATGCCATGACTCAAAATGACCAAAGGATACGGGCTGGCAGAGCGCAGCACCTTAGCTCCATCATGGGAATTGCTCTCAATGTATTTCAAATAGTCCAGTACAAATGCTGGAACACCTAGCCTTGAGGAATAAGTTCCCATAAGCCGGTCAAACGTCTCCGGATCATCCGGAAAAAGCTTTTTTGTCTTCGTATCGGTTTTCTCTGCCGGATACCACACTTGTACTATAAGCTCTCTGCGGTCGCCTTGTTTGTCCGTGAAGACCTCTTCTCTGTCCCCATCTATAAGGTGAAGTGTCTGCGTGCCAACCGAATATGCTCCATCAAGCTTCGGCAAATTAAATACAGGCAGGTATACAGATAAACCGACCGACACTGCCATAAGAAGAAACGAGAAGAAACCCAAGCTGTATTTTAACGACTTTCCGATCTTCACATGATTATCGAAACTCCTGATGATCATGAAGATGATGGACAGTACCGTAATGACATATACGAATAACATCTGCCAACGGTACCCCTCCATAAACAACTGCACCAATAACACTACAGCGCTTGCTACAGCAATGGATGCAGAAATTTTTCGTGGTGTTTTTTTAACCAACAACAAGTAAAAAAGCATAACAAAACAGAATATAACCAACATCAGCTCAAATAATCTCATCTCTCTCCTCCTCTAGATAAGTTCATATAACTACGTAAAGCATTCTTATCTATATTAGGGCTTGAAGATTAAATCGAGCTAAAGTATTGTTTAAATTTGGTTTAAATAACGTTCCAGCGTCTGAAAGGCCTTGTCTAGATCCTTCTTCGGTATACCGATATACCGGTCCCCGACACTTATCTCACAGTAACTGCCGCCTTTGCTGTTATCTCGAATATATGACGTCAAACCTACACCCGTCTCTATATAGAGGTTCTTAAGTAGAGGCTCCAGCTTCTCCTTAGGAAGCTCAAAATGGACGTGAAACATGTTGGAGACAGGTTCCAATGGTATCGTGGACATGCCATGACACCGGTTAAAATAAGCGGCCAGCTCTTTGGCCTCTTCATAATACTGCCCCATCTTATCGACTCTTTGCTCGAAATAATAATCGGAGGTGAGGATATAAGGATACAGGCTGATCAAATCGCCGCCATGCCGCCGTTTCCATATCTTCGATTCGTTAATAAACGCGGCTTCGCCCGCAAGTACAGCACCGGCAATCCCACCGATCCCTTTGTAGAACGAAACATACACGCTGTCAAACAATCCGCATATTTCGGCAGCCGTCTTTTGATAATAAGGTACTATTTCAAACAACCTCGCCCCGTCCAAATGCAGCTTGATTCCTTTGTCCCGGCAGAAGGCGGAGATCGCTTCAATCTCTGCATAGTCTGGCAGTTGACCGCCAATTTCGCGCTGCGGAAGTTCCAGTAGCAAACAGGCGATATCTTCCTTCATGTTTACCACGTCATCCAGCTGAATTAATCGGTTTTTGTCTGCAAGCAGCACCGGCTCGATATGATGCAGCTCCTTCAGTCCGTCTTCTTCATGAATTTCCAAATGGCATAAGGGGTGATAAGCGACTCTCTTTATCCCTTGTTGATCACACCATATTCTGAGGGCTATCTGCTGTGCCATCGTCCCGCTCGGGAAAAATACCGCATTTTCTTTACCGAGGTACGTTGCTATTTTATCCTGAAAATCCTCGATCACTTTGCCTTTTCCATACATGTCACTGTCAAGACTTCCATCAATTTGTTCCAAAGCCAACTTCAATACTTGAATGTCCCTGCTACCGTGACCCGTAACCTTGAAAGTCGTTTCATTAAACACTTCGGATAACGATTGATCTGCGTTCATTTCATGTACAACTCCTTTCCTCTAAATGAGGCAGAATAGGTACTTTCTCTATTTCTATTCTACACGATGGCTCGTTTAAACGGATTCATTCTAAATCGCGATAATCTCCTAAAGGTTCCAGCATCCCCAAAGGTGAAAATAAACACATACTATGATAAAATACTAAATTGCAAAGCAAGCAACCTTAGGGAGGTTTAGGGAAACACCATGCTCATTATTGGAATCGCCGGCGGCACAGGCTCTGGCAAAACGACGGTGGCCCGGTCTGTCATTGACCGACTCGGACCAGGCAAAGTAACTTTTATATCTCAGGATAATTATTATAAGGACAACCCTCACCTCACTCTGGCTGAACGCGAGAAGATCAATTATGATCATCCGTTTGCCTTTGAGAATGAGCTGCTTATCGAAGATCTGAAGCTCCTGAAATCAGGACAGCCTGCTTACGCTCCAGTGTACGACTTTACGGTTCATGCACGCTCCAAAGAAGAAAAGCTGGAGTTGAAACCGAACCATATTGCTATCATTGAAGGGCTCCATGTACTCTCGGACGAAAATCTCCGGAAACTTCTCGACATTAAAGTGTTCGTCGATACAGATCCCGATGTGCGAATACTTCGCCGGGTCGTCCGAGATATCGAGGAACGCGGCAGAACGATCCACTCGGTTCACGATCAATACTTAAGCACGGTGAAACCGATGCATGAGGCTTTTATCGAACCATCCAAGAAATATGCGGATGTAATCCTCCCTGAAGGCGGAGAAAATGAGGTCGGCATTCAGCTGCTGTCCATCCTAACCGAGAAATACCTGACGGGCGATCGGACTTGGGGATGCAGCTAAAAAGGCTTGATTTGAAGTCCCCAGGCTGGAACCACATAAATCTTATAGAGCAAGCTGCCGGGCACAACTAGCCCGGCAGCTTTTTGGCATACTCTAACCGCTGGGTCAGCGTCGGCTATTCATTTTTCATACGTTATTAAAAGTTGTATAACTTCCTGTGCATTCTGTATCGCTTCTTCAAGTGAATGGATTAAACGGTCCGTTAATGTAATGATCTCTTCATATTCTCCCGGTGTATTCAGTACGCTCTTTACGTTTAATTCCTTCGATTTCTCTGTTTGATTCAGTAATCGGAGAATAGCACTGATTGAATAGTGTGCAGCCCTTAATGTCCGAATGATCTTCATTCGATTGATTTCTTTTTCTGTATATACACGATGACCATTATCAAGCCGAGGAACCGTCATTAAATGATTTCGTTCCCAATTCCGTACAACCTCAGATGAGATATCGAGTATCTTAGCAGCCTCTTTTCGAGTGTACGTCTGATCTTCGGACCACGATTCTGTACCGCTCAGCCACTTCTCCACAAGTTCGATCGCTTCCAACGCTCGTCCATATTCTTGTTCTAAATGAGTCAAATACTGCTCGGCAAGCTCAAAAGCCAGACTGAAATTTTCTTTCCCGCTAGCTTCAACAATGGCTCGTGCTTTGGCTCGGATATGGCCTTGAACGATCTCGCAGCGAAAAGCGGTCCTTGCCACTAGCAGCTGAAATAAGTGAATATCTGAAAATATACGGTACCCATTATCCTCTCGTGGAGCTGGCGAAATATAGCCCCAATCTTCATAAATACGGACGGTATTCGGATGCACATTCGCCTGTTTTGCGATTTCTGTTGTTCTGTACATCCGATCCCCCCCCTTCTTTACTTCCATTTGAAAAACTTAATTGCGCCTCCCAGACCAAGCACAACACAGAATACAAGCACAACAACGCTTATGAGCAGAGGTTGAATAGGCTCCCCAATCGAGACTTGCTTAATAAGGTGAATACCGTGTGAAAGAGGAATTATGTCCATGAACCATTGGAAAAACCGCGGCATCACTTCATATGGAATGGTAGCACCTGAGAACAGCAGCATCGTAAAATAGGCGACTGAGCTCCATAAATTCGCAGATTTTTGATCAGGCACCACACTACCGATAAATATTCCAATGCTGTACATGGCGCATACAACGAATGCATAAGAAAGTAGAAAGATTCCCCACGAACCTTTCATATCATAATCAAATAATAAATGATAGACAGCAGTTACACCAATAAAAGACACCAACGCTGAAGATAGCTGGATGACGACTTGAGCAAATAAAATATGCAGAGGTGATACAGGGGTCACTTGAAATCTTTTTAAAATACCCCGGTGGCGATAGTCAGCAATCGTAAGCGGCACACCCATCACACCTGTCGCAAGCACCCCGATGGTAATGACAGCAGGGTAGGACATTTCAAACATAGATGCGCCATTGACAGATGCATCTTTACTCATCACGTAACCAAACAGAGTCGCCAATATCATCGGAAACAAGATTCCAAATATAACAATATCGATCCCTTTCCAGACCAGCTTGCCTTCTATTTTCAACAATGTCCAAAACAAAGTCATGTCCATTCCTCCTCCCCTGCAAAATGTAAATAGGCGTCCTCTAATGTTGCTTTTCCACTAAGATTCATAACTTCTTGAATCGTACCTGTTGCAACGGTTTTACCATCTCTCAAAATTAACAATCGATCACAAAGAGCCTCGACCTCATCCATATAATGAGAAGTTAGCACAATGGATAGCCCGTTCTCTTTCATGATCAGCAGCTGTTTCCATAACATTCTGCGTGCCTTCGTATCCAGTCCTGTTGTTAACTCGTCTAAAAAAACAAGCTCTGGATTAGGTAACAGTGCCAACAACACAGCAAGGCGCTGCTTCTCACCGCCTGAAAGTGATTTGACGAGCTGTTTTTTCTTATCCTGTAATCCAAATGCAATCAGCAGTGGCTCTATTTCTTGTGTTTCTTTATACAGGGCACGCCACTGAACACATGCCTCTTCTACGGTCAAGCGATCCTGAAAATTCGTTTCTTGGAATTGGACGCCGACTTTTTCGAACACTTTCTTTCGTTCGGTAATGGGGGATTTCCCAAGTAAAGAGAGCTTCGTAAACTCACTTTTCTCAATCCCTAAAATCGCTGCAATACTAGAAGATTTTCCGGCACCATTGGCCCCTAGCAAACCGAACACCTCACCTTTGCCGAGACAAAAACTTAAATCGTGCACAGCCGTTTTGTCTCCGTATCGTACCCATAGATTTTTTACGACCAGAATCATATGTTCACCTCACTTCCATTCAATAGATTCACACTATATCAAATGAAGTATGGGGTGGTGTTATATTGGAGGGTTTAAAAAGCTACGCAAAAAAAGACCAGACTGCCGTTCAGGCAACATGGTCTTCTTCTTGAGGTACATCGATAGACGTTTTTCTTACTTAAATAAAGTTATTGCGATTCTGTCTGTTTCTAAGGCTCAATCGATACGCCATGAAATTGCATGATACCGTTCGGATGTCTCCAGTATCCCTTCACCTTGTCACTGACACCGTCCAAATATTCCTGATGATGAATGTACAGCATCGGAGCCAGCTCGACAAGTTTTTCCTGGGCCTGCTTATACAGTGCTTGACGTTTAGCCGGATCATTCTCTTTACGTCCTTCGTCCAGCAGTCGATCCAGCTCCGCATCCTTCGTAAAGGTCCGGTTGCCCGGCTCCCCGACGTTTGCGGAATGGAACACCAGATACAATCCATAGTCGGCATCAGCTGTTACCGTAGACCAGCCGAGCACAAACATATCATGCTTGCCTTCGGCTGTCTGAGCCAAATAAGCGCCCCACTCCATCACTTCGATCTTCACTTCAACATTCAGCTCTTTCAGCTTCGACTGCACATATTCTGCAATTTTGATCCGCTCTGCATTGTCGTTCGTCCAGATCGTCGTGGAGAAGCCTTTCTCTAGTCCAGCCTCTTTCATCAGTTCTTTCGCTTTTTCCATATTATTTTCGATTGGTTTGACGGAGGCATCATAACCGTTGACGTTTGGAGCCAACGGACCGACGGCAGGTATTCCCGTCCCCTCATAAATACCTGAAATGATGTCATCTTTGTTGATTGCCATGGACAACGCCTGACGCACACGGACATCGTCAAACGGCTTTTTTTGCATATTAAATCCGATATAGGACAGGCTTAGCGAGGCTTGGCGGTTCAGAGACGCACCATCCAAACCTTCTACGCGGCTAATGCTGCTTGGTGATACCGGGTCAATAATATGTGCATAACCTGTTTCCAGTTCAGCAATCCGTGTACCGTCTTCGCTGACAACTTTAAAGGTTACGCTGTCGACTTTTGCTTTCTCACCCCAGTGATCATCGTTACGGACGAGCTTTACTTCCTGCCCTGGATTCCAGTTGTCCAGCTTAAATGTGCCTGTGCCTGCCGGATTTTGAGCCAGATGTGCGCCTGCCTTCTCACCGGCATTCACTTTTTCATAATCCTGCTTAATGCCTTCGGCACTGACCATGCCTACTCCAGGATGGGCCAGATGAGCAAGCAGCGGCGAGAACGGATAAGCAGTAACGAACTGCACCGTATTCTCGTCAATCACCTTGACCTCCTTGACCATATCTACCAATCCGGCACGCGGGGAAGCTACCTTCGGATCCAGCATCCGGTCGATATTCGCCTTCACGACTTCCGCATTGAAAACAGAGCCGTCACTGAATTTCACACCCTGACGCAGCTTGAACTCCCAAGTAACGTCATCTACCGCTTTCCAGCTTTCGGCTAGATTTGGTTGAATTTTAAGGTCTTTGTCATGCTTGAGAAGTGTGTCATAGATATGGGTTGTCATTACACTCGTTTGCTGATCTGTCGACATATGTGGGTCCATGGAAGGAGGATCGGACAGCCAGGCGACAACAAGATCCTTTGCTCCGCCCTCGGCGGTTTTGTCTTTTTCTTTGTCCTTGTTTCCGGTTTCCGGAGGCGTAGTGTTACCGCTATTTCCTTCCGGCGGTTTGTTCTCTCCGTTACTGCTGCTACCACTGTTACCACTGCATGCCGAGACAAACAACATTATCACGATAACCAGGAATGGAAAAATCCACCTCAATCTTTTACTACCTGCCATAACTGAGCACTCCCCTTCTCAATTAAAAATTAAAAATATTATCCCAGTATTAAACATATATTTGAGTAATTCATATTTAATACTAGAAATCTCTATTTATCCTTCGGTCAATTATTTGGAGAAAGGGTGATTCCACTTGCGTAACCTGACGACAGCACCAGTTACAGCAGAATCCGGACAAAGCCGGGCTCGGCAGCGAAGATGGAAATCTTTTTACATGAATCTGCGAAAAAATAAAGCGGCACTGCTGGGAGGTTACTTTCTTTTTTTTGTAATCGTTGCTTCGATCATAGGCCCCTTCCTCACACGGTACGATCCCACAATCGTCGATTATTCTTCTAAACTGCTAAAACCTTCGGCCGATCACTGGTTCGGTACGGACCATAACGGACGGGATATATTTACGCGCATTGTTCATGGAATGCACCTCACACTGTCAGTCGGTTTCATCTCGGTTATCATCGGAGCAGCATTCGGCATCATACTGGGGATTATCTCCGGATATTATGGCGGAAAGCTGGATTCTATCATCATGCGTATAACGGATGTCATGCTTGCATTTCCGGGTATTCTGCTGGCATTGGCGATTGTAAGCGTTCTCGGAAAAAGCCTGTTCAACGTAATTATTGCTGTCAGTATTTTTTCCATCCCAACCTTCGCCCGGATTGTCCGGGGCTCAACACTGGCGGTACGCAAGTTGGAGTACATCGACGCCATGCGATCACTCGGAGCCAGCGACAGCCGGATCATTTTCAAGCATATTTTGCCAAACATTTCGTCCCCTATTATCGTCCAGGCTACCCTCCGTATTGCCGTTGCGATCCTGACGGCCAGCGGCCTGTCCTTCCTTGGACTTGGCGCACAGCCGCCTACGCCGGAATGGGGTGCGATGCTGAACGACGGACGCAACTATATTACGGAGCACCCTCATGTCGCCCTCTTTCCCGGCCTTTCCATCGTCCTCGTTGTGGTTGCCTTTAACTTGCTGGGTGACGGTCTACGGGACGTGCTCGATCCAAAGACGAAAAAATAGCACTAACTGCCGTTAACCATCCTCTACCTCCGATCTTAGACATTGTTGAATCCAAGAAGAAACGCTTTCGGCGTCCTTAATACAGGGCGGCGGTGTTTCTTCGAGAAATATAAGTCAAGTATGCAGCATGAAACTTATACTTTCTTATATTTTAAAGAAAAGGAGCCGGCACACCATGCTCATGTATACCGTTCGAAGGCTAATTCAGACCATTCCGGTCGTCATCGGAGTGACGATTATTGTCTTCCTGCTCATGCACCTTATTCCGGGCGATGCGGCGCAGGTCATTGTTGGAGAAGGCGCTCCAAAAGAGAAAGTGGAGCAAATCAGGGAAAGCCTCGGCTTAAATGATCCCCTGCCCTTACAGTATTGGAACTATGTCAGCCAGCTGGCCCAGGGCGATCTGGGAGACTCGATCCGTAGCAGCCGGCCGATCGCAGATGAAATTTTCAAGAGCCGTTTCTGGATTACCGTGGAGCTCGCACTGTACAGCACGATGCTTGCCGTCTTCCTCGGTCTGACTGCTGGCATTATTTCCGCGGTAAAAAGGAACTCCCCCGCCGATGTCGGCGTCATGCTGATTGCCTTATTCGGACTGTCCATGCCGAACTTCTGGCTCGGACTCATGTTGATCCAATATTTCGCCGTCGATTTAGGATGGTTCCGCCCTTCCGGGTGGGGAACCTGGTCACAGACCGTTCTTCCGGTCATTACGCTCGGCACAGGTGGCGCCGCCATAATCGCCCGAATGACCCGCTCCAGCATGTTGGAGGTGATCGGTCAGGATTATATCCGTACCGCTCAGGCTAAGGGCGTCCGGGAACGCGTCATCATATACAGACATGCTCTGAAAAATGCGATGATTCCCGTCATTACCGTCATCGGACTTGAATTCGGCGGTCTCCTGGGCGGAGCCGTGCTGACTGAATCGGTCTTTGCGGTCAACGGCATGGGACGGTATGTGATCGATTCGATCCGGGGGAGAGATTTCCCGGTTGTCCAGGCTGCGATCCTGATCATCTCCTTGACGTTTGTACTCGTGAATTTACTCGTGGACATCTCCTATAAATATTTCAATAAACGAATCGATTTCGATTGATCCCTAATAGTGCGTGTTCAAAAAGTCAGATTTTCAGCACCGAGAAGGTTGGATGAAGATAGGGACTGAGGAGCGGAGCGTAGGCTGAACCTACGTGAGCACCGGAAGGCCCGGCTGAATTCAAGATTCGACGTCGATTTCGCTTCCTGGATCACTTCGTGATCAAAAGATGATTTTTTGAACAACCTCTAATAGCTGAAAGGGAAAGGAGTGAGGAGGATGGACCCTAAGCAGCCGGTGCTGGAGATCAACAACCTGCAGACTTCATTTTTCACAGACCGCGGCGAGGTGAGAGCGGTCGATGGCGTGAGCCTTACCGTCCGTAAAGGCAAAACCCTTGGCATCGTAGGCGAATCAGGCTCGGGGAAAAGCATTTTATCATTATCTATTCTGCGTCTGATTTCAGAACCGGGCCGCATTATCGGTGGTGAGATCCTGTACAATGGGGACAATCTGCTGAACAAAACGGGTAGGCAGATGCGTGAAATCCGAGGGAATCAGATATCGATGATCTTTCAGGAGCCGATGACCTCGTTGAATCCTGTCTTCACCGTCGGTGAGCAGATCGCGGAGGTCTATCAGGTTCATGAAAATATGAGCAAGCGGAAAGCGATGGACAAAGCAGTGGAGATGCTGCGTCTCGTCGGTATCCCCTCTCCCGAAAAGAGAGTGAAACAATATCCATTCCAGCTGTCTGGGGGGATGCGTCAGCGGGTTATGATTGCCATGGCTCTGGCCTGCAATCCGGATCTGCTTATTGCAGATGAGCCAACGACGGCGCTGGACGTAACCATACAAGCTCAAATTTTGGAGCTCATTCAGGAACTTCAGCAGAGGCTGCATATGTCAGTCATCTTTATTACACATGATCTTGGCGTTGTGGCGGAGACATGTGACGATGTTGCTGTCATGTATTGCGGAAAAGTTGTGGAATTCAGTGATGTCCAGACTTTATTCAAGGAGCCGAAGCACCCGTATACGGTTGGGCTGATGAATTCTCTGCCCCGCCATGACATCGACCAGAAGGAGCTTGAAGCGATTAAAGGCTCCGTTCCGAGTCCTTATGAAGCGCTAACCGGCTGCTGGTTTGCACCGCGTTGCCCCCATGCACAGGATCTGTGCCGCGAAGCGACGCCGGAGCTGAACGAACTGGGTGGCAACCACAAGGTGCGCTGCTGGATGTACACCGATCTATGGGAGACAACGCCGGAGGTGAAGACATGAGCAAAGAACTTCTAACTGTCAACCACTTAAAGCAGTATTTCCCGATCAAGGGCGGCGTCTTTGGACGAACCGTCAACTACGTCAAAGCCGTCGACAACATTTCCTTCACCGTCTATGAAGGCGAAACGGTCAGCTTGGTAGGTGAATCGGGCTGCGGAAAATCCACGACGGGACGTGCGATTTTACGACTAGACGAACCAACCTCCGGTGAGGTGATTTTTGACGGAAGTAATCTGCTTTCGCTGAGCAAAAAACAAATGACCCAAAAACGCAAAGACCTGCAAATGATATTCCAGGACCCTTACGCTTCTCTTAATCCGAGAAAAACAGCCGTACAAGTACTGGAAGAAGCGATGGAAATCCAAAATATCGTGCCCAAAGACGAGCGGCGGCAGAGAGCCATCGAATTATTAGAAACCGTCGGCTTGTCACCCCATCAGGCGGACCGGTATCCGCATGAATTCAGCGGTGGTCAGCGGCAACGAATCGGCATCGCCCGTGCGCTGGCGGTCAATCCGAAGCTGATCATCAGTGACGAGGCCGTATCGGCCCTCGACGTCTCGATTCAGGCTCAGGTACTCAACCTGATGAAGTCTCTGCAGCGGGAATTCAAGCTGACATACCTGTTCATCTCGCATGATCTCGGGGTCGTCCGCCATATTTCCGATCGCATCATTGTCATGTACCTGGGGACTATTGTGGAGATTGCTGACAAAAAATCGTTGTTCCATCAGCCTCGGCATCCTTATACACGCGCCTTACTGTCTGCTATTCCAACCCTTGACCCGGACCGAAAAACCGAGCGTATTTTGCTGAAGGGTGACGTCCCCTCTTCGATCGACCCACCCTCAGGCTGCCGGTTTCATACCCGCTGCATGTATGCAAACGACCGCTGCAAGACCGATGCTCCCGAGCTGCGTCCGGTGCAGCACGGGGCCGAAAACCATCTTACAGCTTGCCATCATATGGAGGAAATTGATAGCGGCGCGATACAGGCGCGTTAATGTGGATGGACGGGCACGGACTTTAGTATCTCATATGTGGACCGACCGCCGTCAGGTAACACCACAACGTGCTTTGGAGCTTACGAGGTGAGTCGAGCCACTGTTACGTCTTTATGTAAATCAGCAAGCCCTTCACCAAGCAGTTCCCTGACCTGTTTTGATGAAGGGCTTTTTCCTTAGGCTATTTTTAAGTTCCGGAATCGGACGGTAGCGAGACTTACTCCATAGTGAGTCCACCTGTCACAGGCGTGTACGTTCCCGTCACAAACCGGGCGTCGTCGCTTGCCAGGAAGGAGATTACACCTGCCACGTCATCAGGCTCGGCTACACGGCCAAGCGGCGTAAAGCTGCCGATCATCTGCAGCTCTTGTTCCGTCATTCCGGCCGTTGCATCTGTCCGGACCAGACCGGGAGCAACAACATTGGCCGTAATACCATATGGACCAAGCTCCTGCGCAATATATACAGCGAACGTATTCAGCCCGCCCTTCGCTGTCCCATGTGCAATCATATATGGGGAAGGATCCTTACCCAGACTGCTGGAGATGTAGATCAGACGACCGGATTTCTGCTGCATCATGGATGGAATCACAGCTTTCGCCGTGACGAACGCCGCCCGCAATTCATCATTCAGCTTCGGGGAGAACTCCTCCCAGGACATCTCGGCAAAAGGCTTTGCCACAAAACTCATATTCGCGTTGCATACCAAAATATCCAGGCGGCCATACATCTCCTTCACTCTGGAAACAAGCTTCAGAACCTGATCCTCCTCGCGCACATCACCTTGAAAAGCCACCGCTTCGCCGCCATTGGACTTAATATCAGCAACCAACGATTCAGCTGCTTCGGTATTCGTTAAGTAGTTAACGACCACCTTAGCTCCTCGCTTCGCTAACAGAATAGACGCTGAACGTCCGATTCCCCGTGCGCCACCTGTCACGATCGCCACTTTATCAACGAGATTCATGATTAATGCCCCCTTTGATCACCTGAATGATTGAAGCTCGAATCATAACCTGATCTTCCTGACATCGGTTGACCGGAATCGAGATACAAGGCGGCTACTTCTAGCGCCGTCTTCCTTACCTCCGCAGCGATATGGGCCGGTTCCAAAATAAGCACATCCGTCTTCATCTGCAGCAAAAAACTGATAAGCCACTTCTCATGAGGAAGTCTGGCCCTTACCAGAAGCGAGCCGTCTGCCAACCTCTCGATTTCATTCTCATCAAAATGATCTGCAGCATACACCTTAGCATCACCAGAGATACGAAGCACGAGATCGATCTTCTGTTGTCTCGGCTTTACCCATTGCGCGTTCATTATCGATAGCGGCATATCCCGTCGATTAAAAGAATCCGAAAGAACCTGAAGATCTCGTATGCGGGAAAGCTTGAAAGTTCGGTAATCTTCACGGCTAAGACAATAACCGTGTAGATACCAGGAGTACCCTTTAAGCGCAAGTCCCATGGGCTCGATTTTGCGCTCCGTGTCATCGCCTTTACCATCCGTATAATGAAAGAGGATCAGCTTATTGTCTTTTACCGCCTGATGCACCGCTTCATATTTATTCCGTTCCGCCTCACTTTTTTTCCATGGGGTAAAATCAATCTGCACCAGATCGCTGTCCCCGAGACGTCCCTGTTCTGCCTGGGAAACCAAAGCCCCCACCTTGTCGAGCAGACGATCTATATTGGTTGGATCGAGTGCCTGTGTCGATTGAAGACCACGAAGCGCAGTAGACAGGGCAACAAGCTCATCAAAAGACAGCATCTGCCGGTCCAGACGAAAGTTATCCATGATCTCATAACCACCCTCCATTCCCGTATACGACACAATAGGAATACCAGCAAGACTGAGTGACTCCAAATCCCGGTAGATGGTACGTAGCGATACTTCCAGCTTATCTGCCAACTCCTGTGCTTGCACCCGCCTGCGGTTTAATAAAATCATCGTGATCGCCATGAGCCGTTCGAGCTTCATTTCGTTCTCTCCCCTCAAAACATCAACACATACCATTATATACCATTTATTTTCTCGATACTGGGATAGATTTAGATAGATTGATATGCTGCATGATGAAAATACCATGCAGCACAATCATATTAATGAGACGTCGCGTAATCCTCATCCTGTGCTTCCGGATCCAGCTTCTCCTTCGTCATGCCAAACGCTGCCGCCAAAGCCAGAACGGCCGGGATGAGACTCCAAGCAAAGGTCCCTGCAATCGATGATGATAATCCTTCCGTAATGGTGCTGAGTGCGGACACATCCATAGACTGGCGTACTGCGGGATTCAGTAATACATACGGATCACTAAAGTCCACACCGGCTGAAGCCATATTCTTCGCTCCGTTACTGCCGAAGGCCTTCGTGAGCTTGCCGGTAAGCGAATGGCTTTGCAGTATCCCGAATATCGTAATGCCCAGTGTCATGCCAAGCGAACGGTTAAAATTCAGCGTAGAAGTTGCCGCGCCCCGCTGCGCAGCCGGAAACGAATGGATGGCCGCGCTGCTGAGCACCGAGAAGGAGGACCCGATGCCGAGACCGACCAGAATCATATACACCGTGATGAGAAACCGTGGTGATGCTGTGTTCAGTGCGGTCAAAAGTGCAAGTCCTGCGATCAGAACCAGGAGTGTCGGAATGAGAATGGAACGGTACGGTAGCTTAGACATTAAGTATCCACCCACAGTGGCCGTCACAACTGAACCGACCATCATCGGAAGCAGTACAAGCCCGGCATTCGAAGCTGTACCGCCCAGCACGCCTTGAATGTAAATCGGGATGAACATGGATGCCGTCATAAACGCCGCGCCGCTGAGCATGGCGACCAGATTGCTTGTCGTGAACAGCCGATTGCGGAACATACGAAATGAAATGATCGGCTCAGCCGCTCTTTTTTCCACAAACACTAGCAGAACACTCAGGACAACAAAACCTGCAAACATACCAATAATTTGCGGGGAATCCCATGCATACTGTTTGCCGCCCAGTTCAACAGCGAACATCAAGCAGATGACAGCCCCCACTAACAGGATCGCGCCGAGAAAATCGATCTTCTGTCTGGAATGCTCCGCCGATTCCTTGTAGAAGAGCACGATCAGGAAGAAAGCAATCAGACCGAGCGGCAGGTTGATGTAGAAAATCCAAACCCAGTGAATATGTTCCGTGATGTAACCGCCAAGCAGCGGAGCCGCAATGCTCGATAAGCCGAACAACGCTCCGAACATACCCGTCATCTTGCCTCTATTCTCAGGTGCGATGACATCGAACATAATCGTAAAAGCGATCGATACCATCGCGCCTGCCCCAATGCCTTGAACTGCTCTGTACAGACTCAGCTGAACGATGGACTCCGCTGTCCCGCACAAAGCTGAGCCGATCATAAACACGATGATCCCGAAAATGAAAAACCGTTTGCGACCGTACATATCTGACAGCTTGCCGAAAATCGGCATGCCAGCCATTTCCGCAACCATATAAGCCGAAGTGGCCCAGACAAACTTGTCGAGACCTCCAATCTCGCCGACGATGGTTCCCATCGCGGTTGCCACAATCGTGTTGTCCATTGAAGCCATCAGAATGGCCAATAGAAGTCCTGTAATAACGACTCCGATTTTGTTAGGTGATTTATTCACGCAATTTCCGTCCTTTCCTACATTTAAGTTTCGATAACCTCTTTCTTAAAACAGCATAAACCACCCTTGTTGACAACTGTGTGGCAAGAAAGGAATCCTCTGTTGTAAGACGCTACGCGTACGAATCGTTCCTGCCTGAGCATCACTACGAATGCGGATTATTCTTCCGATCGCTCTTGCCCCCAGATTTTTTTAATGTATTAATATAGGCTCAAATCCAAAACCAGTACTTGCATTAAGCAATGAAGCCGCTACGTGGATGGATCGTTCTTACGATCGCTGTTGTCCCCAAATTTCTTATGAATCAATTTTAAAGTGGATGAAATTCGGGGACAGTTTATGCTTCCGATGCGAGCTTTACTACGGAAAGCTTTTGGGCGCCCACTGACGTTTCTCCAGAATAATTCCGCCTTCTCCGTTGAAGTTTGTTCCATTTCTTTAGTTCTATATAACAGAACAAACTCAAGGACAAGAGGATATGCCTTCCGATTGAGCTTCCTTTTAGTAAAATGGACGTTTCAACCACCAAGGAAAGATTTCTGGTGTACATTCCCTTCCCCACAATCTGCTCTAAGAGAACAATGTAAAACGCAAGCAGCCGCCCAGGGATGAATCCTTGGGCGGCCTGCTTGTTTCTTCTTATTGAGAAAGTTCCAAGTTACCTTTACTGAAGTTGATTTAACAAGTTCGAAATAGCCTGCGCGCTTTCCGCCCGGGTTGTAGCCGCCTTAGGCGCAAATTTGCCGTTGGCGCGTCCTTTCATCAGACCTAGTGACAAGGCTTCGTTCACCTTTTTGACTGCCCAAGTTGAAATTTGCTCTTTGTCCTTTAATACTGGCGCTCCCGCTGACGAGGAGACATTTCCCTTCGTTTGGTAAGCACGGAGGAGCATGACTGCCATTTCTTCACGGGTGATAACGGCATTCGGTGCGAAGACATCCTTACCTTTACCGCTTACCAGCCCATGTTGATAGGCTGTCGCCACAGCCGATGCATACCAGGCTTTACTGTCCACATCTTTGAATGCTACGCTTTCTTGACCTTGATCCCCAAGGTTCAAGGACCGAACGAGCATCGCCGCAAACTGTGCCCGTGTCAGCTGCTGATCAGGGCTGAACTTCGTATCACTTGTACCCTTCACGATCTGCTTGGCTGCAAGCTCTTTTATGGAAGTTTCTGCCCAATGGCCATTAATATCCGTAAATGTCTTTCCTTCATCTGAATCGCCACCCGCACCCGATTCCATCTTAATAACAACTGAAGTTAATGGCTCCAATGTAATGGACTTCGAAGTTAGTGTGAATCCTGATTTAGTGGATACACCGGTGATTCCTGCCTCGTCCTGATCGACAAGGACAATACCTGGAGTCAGATCTTCTTGTAATGTTAGTTTTCTCTCTTTTTGATCGGCGTTAACAAACACATAATAAACTCCTGCTCCATCCGTAGCCTTGTTCTTGTATGCAATAACCAGATCCTGATCTTTGACTTCTGGAGCCTGGAGCAGTGTAACATTCGAGTTAACCAGAGATTGGCTGCCCAATCTGAACGCATCTGTCGACTTTCTTAACTCAATCAACCCTGCCGTAAATTGTTTAGTTTTATAATTCTCAGGATACTTCACGCCATTTGTTGCTTTATTCCATTCAAACATATTGATTGCGTCCGAAGAATCATAAGAGTCATGAACAAAATAACCGAAGGCTTTCCCGGACTCATCCTTTAACTCATGATATTTCTGTTCAGGCACTCCTTCCCCTTTCCATTGCTTCGTTCTGCCGTATTCCTGTCCCGCATGAAGAAACGCCGTACCTTGCGAAGTCAGCGTGAGCAGGTTACCGAGCCGGATTCGCTTATGAATTTCCTGATCATTAGCTGCAATCGAAGGGTCCTTCTTGATCGACTGCGCAATAATATCATATAGCGGCAAATTGTCATGCGCCTCGATATACTGAACTATATCTCCCGGATCATCCACCTTGGTATTTCCTGGTTGGCCTTTAATGTTATTAAAAATAGTGACGATATCACGAGCCCCACCTGTAATAAATCTAGGCTCACCTTCATGACCGAAGCCGGATTTCAATTCGTTGCGGAATTCATCGGAAAATACGCCGACATCGTTTGTTTTGTCCATCCAGTCCTGATCTGCCCCTTTTCCCGCCAGGGAAGGATCGGACAGATGTCCGCCAAATGTTCTCCAACCTTCGCCAATAAACAACGCGTCAGGATTGATTGCGGCTGCTGCATCATAGGCTTTTTGTACAGATTCGTAGGTCGCATCACCCATCATATCCCAGCGCATACCGTCGATTTTGTATTCATCGAACCAGTACTTAACCGAGTCGACCATCAGCTTCTCAGCCATTTTATGGTTCGTAGCCAGATTATTCCCGAAGCCCCCGATAAAGTTTCCGTTTGCATCCTGGAATGCATAGTAGTTAGGCACAATATCATTTAGGAAATCCGCCTTCGCCATATGCGTGTAGACCACGTCAAGGACGACGCCCATATCTGCCTCGTGAATAGCATCAATCATCGCTTTCAGTTCTTTGACTCTCAATTCCGGATCTTTCGGATTTTGGGAATAGGCTCCATCCGGTGAGAAGTAACTATGGGGATCATAGCCCCAGTTATATTCATTGTTTTGTGCCGAGTATTCCAGTTCTCTGGTCTTCATCTCGGCTTCATCCCCGTAATACCATGCCATGACAGGAAGTAATTGAACATGTGTTACGCCGAGTGATTTGATGTAATCAAGCTTGTGTTTAAAGGCATCGTATGATCCCCACGTTGCATTGTGCAAATCTCCTTCAATGGAAGGATCTGAAGTAAAGTCTCTAACATGAATTTCCCAGATGATAGCGTCCTCTCTCTTCTCATAACCAGGAATATTTGCAGAGCTAAAGCCTGCCGGATTCGTTTTACTTAAATCCACAATGGCAGCCTTACCAACCGTATCGCCGTCCGGTCCGGGTTCACCTTTTGTATTAACTCTGAACTCGGCCATCGATTTGGCATAGGGATCCAGTACTTTTTTCGTCACACCGTTGTTTGTTACTTCATATTGATAAAAATATCCATTCAGATCCTGAACATCCAATTGGCTCGGCTTTAACTGAGCGCTCCAGACACCTTTATCCCCTTTGCTCAACTGGGCATTACCAATCAACTTGGAGGAGTTCTCTTTACTATAAAAGTTGACTTTTACGCTACTTGCGAGCGGAGCCCATAATTTGAGCATAACGCCGCCATCAGCTTCATATGTAGCTCCGAGATCATTGCCGTCGTAATAGTACATTTCATCGAGCATTCTCCAACCCGTAGAGGCGGATACTGTCTTGCCGGAATAAGCCACACTGAACGGCGCATCATCAAGCTTAAACTGCGAGGTAATCTCCACGGTAGTTTCGCCGTTGATTTTGGCCGTACCGATTCTCACCGGTTTACCGTGCTTGTCTTTGACCTCAATTTCTTTTTTTAGAGTATCCGCTTCCAATCCTTCTGTCATTGTAAAACCAAGCTGCATTTTGCTAGGGGACAAAATCTCAGCTGATACCAGCCCGATAGCCATTTCACCATAAGGTGAAATGTATACGTTGTCATCCCCTTCTTTTATGAAAAGATGATTGTACTTATCCAAAAGATTGAAACTTTTGTCTCCAGCATCTTTACCAGCATCACCTTTGTCTGGATCCAACACAAGAAAATTAATTTTTTGAGCTTTGTCCTTAATCTGGACGTCCACATAAGCCCCATAGCGGTTTTTCTGTCCTGAAGGGAACTTCGTTGCACTCACGGGCCAGTCCTTAGACGGCTCTGTCACATCTCCCCATAGCCACAATCCATAATTACCATATTCCTGATCTTCTCTTACATAGTGAATCCGTACTGTATTGGCCGGTAAATCTGCTGGTTCAAAGTTGTAGACCGTGTCAGAACCTTCCTTCACCCAGATTTCATTCATTTCCGGTGAAGCAATAGCCAACTTTTTGTCGCCTCCATCCTTGTCACCGCTTGTGCGGTCAACAACAACGATCCCAACTTTTTGGGCATCGGATTTCAACTCAATGTCAACATAAGCACCATAGCTGTCCTTTTGCCCTTTAGGGAAGGCTGTTGCACCAGTAGCCCAATTTTGTGAGGGAGACGCTACATCATCAAAAATCCACAGTCCCTTATTTTCATAGTTTTCATCTGCGCGGCTGTAGTGAACCCGTAGATGATTGGCAGGAACCTTGCCAACGCTCGTTATCCCCTGATCTTTTCCAGCATCCGCTTGTACTTCTAGTGGAGAAATACCGAAAAGTGAACATACGAGAGCGACAATCATGATAATGGAACATAATTTCTTCCTTTTCACTGTTAATCCCATTTTCATTTAACCTCCTCTTAAGTTGAATAATTATTTTTGTTCGCCGCGCAAACGTTTTCACAAAAGTGTGCGGTGCTCCTTTTGAAAAAGCGCCATATACATGAAAAGTGCTATTTTCATTCATTTTCCACGACTAGAACGATAATTTAAAAACGATTGTTGTGGAAACGCTTGCATATACCATATTATTCTTGCTTTTACTAATCGTCAAGTGTGTTTTCAGTTGAAGTATACAATAAAAAAAACAGCTATCATAAGCAGATGCCTATAACAACTGTTCTTTACCAGACATAGCAGCAAGTTATGAAGCAGGGGTTCCCGCCCCTTCGCTTGGCAGCATATTTTTACGACGATACATCGACAACAGCATCCCGATCGCTGCAAAATAGAATATCTGTGTCGATCCTCCATAAGCTATAAAAGGCAGAGCTATCCCCGTAATAGGGACGATCCCGAACGCCATAAGAATCGGCCACAACATATAGAAACCGAAAATGGCTGTGAACGCAATAGTCACTCTCTTAGCATAAGGATCGTTAAGCGAAACAGTCATTCGCCAGATTTCTGCCTTAAACCCCCAGTCTGGATATCGCGTGTATTATAGCTCCGATATTTTGAGGCTTCAGGAAATATCCGTCCTGAAAGAAATGGGGTTTTCATTATCTGCTAATAAAAATATCGTGGAGAAGTACAACCGGAGTTCTAGTACAGGAACCAGGCAGGAGATATGGAAGGAAGCTTTCATCAGCCAAATCGAGTCGCTCCGTAAAGAACAGCTCCGGCTTTTTCGGATTGAACAACTGCTGTAAGGCTCGCTGTACTCCCTGGAAATGAATGATGATCAAGCTGGACGATATGATGCGGTTCATTAAGGAGCTTCAACACGTACAGCCGGAGGATCATAATAAGTGGCGAAGCAAGATATTTAATTTCAAACAGTTCTATGATGATAATATCTGGAAGCTGACTATACATGTCATCATAGATCTCTTTGATCAGCATGGGAACACCCGTAAAGTTCTTGATAAACGCAAATACCACCGATACCGTAAACATCAGCAGTATCTTACTGCCAAAAAAACGCCGTCGTCCTTCGGAAAGGACGACGGCGTCTTTTGCTTGTTCGTATTTTGGCTTAATTCGCGCTGTCGAGCGCTTCTTGCGGCACTTCGATCTTATCGATTTCGTTATGCTTGGAAAGTCCGCTAGTCATCTCCATTTCAAGAGAGACCTTCTGTCCTTCCTGCTCCATTTCCATGACCATGTTCATATCGGTCTTGGTTGGAAAATACGTATCCTTATTCATGCCAATCGTAATCTTCATGCTTTTGATATTCATCTGTTCCAGCATCGCCGCAGTTTGCTCATCTGCGCCGCCGGCTTGGCCCATGTAGGTCTTCGCCAGTTCCTTAAGGTTATCGCCGGAAACGTCGGCCGTCAGGATATACTGATCGCCTTCTTCGCTTACCTTGGCGTCTTTGGCTATGGTTTTAAACTGCTCCAGCTGTTTTTCCGGTCCTTGCGTGGCCGCCTTCATGCTGTCAAGAATTTCCTGCTCCTGCTCCTTGGGAATCTGAACCCATTGGCCGTCAACCTGGGAGTAGATGCCCTTTTGCGTAATGTATTGCTTGATGTCCTGCGTTCCTTGGCCCGGCATCTCCATCTTCATTTCCTGATACATTTCCAGTGGATCCAACGTGGTATCGATTTTCATGGAAATGTTCACTTTTTGTTCCTGTTTGCTTTCCCCGGCGCTGACCACGATGTTCTGCTTAATATCGGAATCCATGGAGAAACTCTTCATCTTCTGGCTTGCCTCAGCTGATTTCTGGATTAATTCATCCACTGAAGGTGCTTCCGTTTTCGCATCGTCCGTCTTACCCGCAGCCGGCTGCTCCGCAGCAGGCGGAGTTGCTGCGCTCTCGGCCTCTTTGTCTTTGTCTTTGCTGCAAGCCGTGATCCCCATTACCAAAATTACGCTAAGTAGTCCTGCTGTCCATTTTTTCAAAACAAGATCCTCCTAAGAATATGTATTCCTATTTCATGAATTGGTAAAGGCTGTAACGCCTGACCGAAAACTATTTTATAAAATACTACCAAGCCTGTCAAAAGGATAAAGTTATAATTTTAAAATTTCATATTTATGAAGAATCCTTGCTTCTTCCGGTACCTTGGCATTACACAGGTGGTAAGATAACAAGGAGCGTGTTTGATTGAAAAATCTCCTCATAACCGGTCACAGAGTCCATGAGCTCGGCATTTACAACCATAAACACAAGGGCATCCCCTATATCGAAAAGCGATCGAGTCCCGCCTGACCCGCTGCTTGAAGAAGGACTCGAATGGGTTCTCACCCCAGGACAATACGGAATAGATCTCTGGGCCTGCGAGGTAGCTTCAGCTAATTGCTTTTTGATATATGCAGGTACATCATAATGGAATTTAACTTTATTACCTTTAGATCATTTTATGGGGGCTCAAAAAGAAGAGTTAAAGTCCATGAGTGCCGTAATGACCGCTCCCATAGCCACAATCCGAAATTATCATATTTCTGATCTTCTCTTACATAGTGAATCCGCACCGTATTAGCAGGCAAATCTGCGGGTTCAAAGTTATAGACCGTTTCAGAACCTTCCTTCAGCCAGATTTCATTCATTTTATGAAAATTCAAAAGTCAGGGGGTTAAGTGAACGAGTTTTTTCAATTCAGCTGTCTCTTCCGCAAACTCAACTAGCAAAGTCTCATTCTCCGTAGTACGTAAAATCATATACGGGCGCGGTCTTTCTCTCGACATAATAACATATACGTCACTGATCGTTGTATTGATACCACTAGGTGTGTGGATCAGTTTTTTCGGTGGTGCTAACGGTATCTTTACGATCATCGCCCTCGAAAGCGATGGATTTATTTCCATGACCCGACCATTCACGCTATTTAATAAGCTTTGCGCCACCACCTGGAACGATGCGCTATTGTCGAACCTTTCTACTACACGCTCTTTGTCCGTATCAAAAAGCTCTACTTGAGCCGCACCTGCAATTGGCTGTGTTACAGTTAACTGCGGAATAGCTTGGTTCGGTGAAAAAAGCAGAGTCATACAGAGAAGTAACCACATCGGAATATACCCTCCCAAATGATTTAGCAGTAGTATACCCACCAATTGGAAATTAAAACAAAAGCCGCATGTTCATCGCTTTTTGTTTAAACTCAATGCTGTATGTCTTCCTAATTTTACTCATAAAAAATCCCCTCCAAGTAAACTATAGTGCTCTTTTTTCACACGGTCTACTTAAAGGGGATAATATCAAACCCATGGCCTTTTCTTTTTAATTTAATTGATACGGAGTCATGAAAGCACATCTTGAGTGGTCGGCTCCTTACCTCTCCAAGTGGGACATATAATCATACGCTGTCGTTCCGTACACATTCTTGAAATGACGGTTCAGGTGCGCCAAGTCTGTGAAGCCGCACTGAGTAACGGCCATATACACATCCCTGGTGTCCTCGATTAACTGCTTTGCATGTTCCACCTTGCAGTTCAAATAATATTGATACGGCGAGATTCCCATGCTCGCTTTAAAGGAACGGATGAACTGATACTTGGACATGCCGAACTGGCTGCTTAACTCATCCAGACGTAGAACATGGTCGAGATGACCGTGCATCATTTCTTTGGCCCTCTTCGTGAACATACTATCTATTTTGCCTTTTGTACGGAACATATCGTCTGAAAAATTCCCGGCAATCCCCAGCAGCAGCTCGCTGCATAAAGCATCTGGCATATCGTTGAATATGGCCTTGGTCAAATTTAGAATGCTCTGCCCTAATCCAGCATGATACACAATCGGAGTGGAGAATCGGACAATATCCTTTTTCTGAATCAATTCCAAAAAAAGCTCTGGATGAATATAAATCATCACGTAGTCTATACCTGTTTTTTCTTGTGACCAGCCGTCATGATTTTGCTCCGGATGAAACAGCATCACACCGTTTTCGTGGGAGGCCTGCTGACTGCCATCAAGTTCGTACTTTTGGATTCCACGCAGGGTTACACCCAGGGCATATTCTTCATGACAGTGCATTTTATATTTGAAATCGGTAAGGCTTGCTGATAGCGCAGTAATCCCTGCCGATTTTTTATATATAAAGCGCTCCATCCCTTTCACCCCTTTATGAACTCCGTGATGCCGGACACGGTAATCGCTGAATAAACCAGCAACAATGCGAGTATCGTCTGACTCGCCTTCTGATATTTTTGCATAATTCCTTGAAAAAGGGTACCACACACCGCCCAAGTCACATAAGCGGCCACCCCAATCAACGTCACAATAACTACGAATACTGATAGTACAGGTCCCGATGTATAATACGGCATCACAAAACTTGGAATGACGGTTAGCGTAAACACAACAACCTTAGGATTCAAAAACTGCGTCAGAAAACCAGACGTAAATGAAGTAGCTTGTTTAGAGGCGTTGTTGGATACATCCATTCTGTAGATTTGATAAGCCAGGTACAGCATGAACAAGCTGCCACCGATGCGCATGAATGACAATATGGCTGGCATCCCGGAGCCTAGTCTGCTGTTCAGGAAAACCGAGGCAGCGATTAACATGAAAAAAGCGAGCGACGCCCCGGCGATATATCGTAGTGCTTTTTTCATGCCCTCGTTCTGAACCGCCGCCAGAATGACGATGTTGGACGGACCAGGTGAGAACGCTACAACAAAACAATAAATAAAAAATGAAGAAAAATTCATGATGTTAGCTCCTTACAAGGAAATTCCCTTGCATTATAGAGCTTTTAGCCGCTGGGAGAATAGTACATTATTGCAGAAAAGGGGCTGCACAGGCAGCCCTTCTCCAGAAAAATCCGGAACCATATAAATAATCCCTGTCTCAGCCGTGACTGAAACAGGGATGGTCTTATTTTCAATATCTCCTTATATGTTCTTCTTGTGAGCTTTTCTCTCTATGTCTTTACTTTGCTGTTTCGTAATCCGCGATTTGCTGCTTGTATTGTGCCAATAACTTATTTAAAGCTTCCTTAATCTCAGTGGCATCTTTGGATTCAGCTGCAACAGATAGAGCGATTCTTGCCTTAGCGAAGGCAAGATCCGCTTCGCTAGATGATCCAGATCCTTCAGCCTCAATCGCCATTTCCTTAACCTCCACAGCTTCAGAGGAGAAGAAAACTTGATTGCTCGCTTCTCCAGCTTCTACCGGTACGGCAATACTTTCTACAATCATCTCATCGAGATTTACTTCTATAGCTTGATCAAGTATCTCATAAGCTTGATCGGGGGTAATGTTAGTCTTATCCATAACGGTAACAAATGAAGTTCCACTCTTTTCTCCAACGATCTTCCTGTATTGCTCCAGCGTCTTCTCCCACTCTTCCAGCGTATTCGGTGCGTAGGTTTTGGCTAGCTCCAAGGGATCTGCCAGTCTGCTTGCAGTGGACATGGAAATCGTTAGTACCTTAGCTGCCGGAGCAGAGGTGCCTTGGGTTACTGCTGTAGGGTTTGTTTCTTCGGGTACGCTAGCAGCGTTCGTTACAGCCGGGGCAGCAACTGTGGACATCAGCAGAGCGGACAGGACCAACTTTTTAATTATAGGATGATGATTCATGAATACAACACTCCTCTTCGGTTCGAATATATTACAAGTCCAAGTTTACGAAAAGGGTGTGGCAGATCATTGGTTGATTTGTGGAAAAACGATGGCACTCCTCCATAACTGATCCCAGCTTGATATACTGAATACAGAAAAATCTGGAGGTACCTTGAATGAATAACAGCTATCTCATTGCCATAGTGGACGATGATCAACATATACGCAATCTTGTGGAAGCCTATTTGTTAAAGGAAAATTACCGAATCATCGGTCTAGGCAGTGCCGAGGAAGCATGGACTTTATGGCAGACAAGCCCTCCGGACATGTGGGTACTCGACATTATGCTTCCCGGCATGGACGGGTACGAATTTTGCAGACGAATCCGGAGTGAGGCGGAAGTGCCGATCATTATGATTTCTGCAAGAGACAATGAGGTTGACAAAATATTAGGGTTGGAGCTTGGAAGCGATGACTATCTGGTCAAACCGTTCAGCCCTCGGGAGCTGGTAGCGCGTATTAAACGTCAGCTTCAGCGGTGGTATAAAATGAGCAACCCCTCAGAAGGGGCAAATAGCCTAACTGCGTACGCTCGCCTTGAAGTGGGTCAGCTCCAACTACTGCTGGAGGAAAGACGCGTATTTTGGTGTGGAGAGGAAGTTGATCTGACCAACAAGGAATTCTTAATGCTAAAAGTATTCGCCGATTCTCCGAACCGAGCCTTTACGAGAGATGAGCTGCTGACATTTGTGTGGGGAAATGATTACTTCGGAAGTGACCGCGCCGTTGATCATCTGATTAAGCGGATGCGAAAAAAGTTAGAGCATGTGCCGATCGAAGCGGTATGGGGACATGGCTACCGTCTGAGAACAGAAGGGAGTGTGCAAACCGATGAAGCTGGTACATCAAATTAATTTGGCCTTTGGCATCGCACTCGTTCTGGTACTCTCCATTACGGCTATTATCATCCATCATGTACTTTTAGATCATTTTATGGGAGCTCAAAAAGAAGAGTTAAAGTCCATGAGTGCCGTAATGACCGCTTCCTTGAGTCAGGAAAGTGCAGCGAGTGTCCTTATCGAAGACCCATTCGCCTCATTCCCCATGATCATCTCCCCTGCAGCTACAAGTGTTGATGCCATACTTACCGATGAGAACGGAAGAGTGTTGTCCACATCGGTACCTATGGATCGCTTCGAAATCATCACGGAGTCTTCAGCCCCCGAAACTTCAAATCTGCTAAACATTTGGAACGGGACGGATAAGCGGTTTATTACTGAAGTGAATGTCACACCTCAAGGAACACTGACCCTCTTTACGCCTGTTAGCAAAGTCCAAGCGATTGAACAAGCTCTGCTCAAGAGGCTGCTCATCATTTTCTGTGTGGTGGGCGCGTTTATGTTCCTATTCAGTCTATTTATCACTAAAAAACTGATCAAACCACTAATAAGGCTCCAGGAAGAACTCAAAAAGGTAAAAGAACGTCACTTTTCAGACGTTAAGCTGATCAAGGCCAGCGGAGAGATTGGGTCTGTCGCTCAATCGGTGTATGAGATGGCGGGGGAATTGAAGCGGTTTAACCATGTGCAGAAGCAATTTTTCCAAAACGCCTCCCATGAATTGAAAACACCGTTAATGTCCATATCTGGTTACGCCGAAGGCATCCGGGACGGCATCTTTGAAGGGGAGAGCGTCCGGAAGGGGCTCGATATTATTATGAGCGAGAGCGGCCGTTTGAAGAGCCTCGTTACGGAAATGACGCTGCTGGCGAAGCTGGACAGCGAGGAAGACATATTTCAACCTACGGAGGTTTGTCTGAAGGACCTGCTTATTGAAACTATTGAACGCATGAACCCTTTATTGATACAAAAAGGACTGACACTGCATACGTCGTACGATGATTATGAATTACTGACAGTTCATGCCGACAGGGAAAAGCTGTTGCAGGCGCTGCTTAATGTCGTCTCTAATGCAACCCGTTATGCGAAACAACAAATATATATTCATGCTGAAATCAAAAATAGCCGTGTTGAAATATCGGTCACCGATGATGGACCAGGAATACCGGAAGACCTGCTTCCTTATCTGTTCCAGCGATTTGTCAAAGGAAAAGACGGAGATTCGGGACTCGGGCTGGCCATCTCCCGTGCAATCGTCGAGCGTTGTGGAGGGCTGATCACGGCAGGCAACCTTAGAGAAGGCGGAGCGGTGATCTCGATGAAGTTCCCTGCAGTAGCACATATTTAACTGGTCTTCGCTATGAGTTCAGGTTCAGGCGGAACTATTAAAAATCCAAAGCCTCAATGGTTTTGGATTTTTAGTTGTATCCCGCTTATACCTTCTCGCCTGTCAGAACTTCAACATCTAGCCTATTCAGCGCATCAATCCATTCCTGGGAACAGCCTGAGTCGGTCACAATCATGGATATTTGCTCAATAGGTGCAATATGGGCAAACGTTGTAACGCCGAACTTGGAATGGTCCGCGACAACAATGGCCTCTTCCGTTCTGGACATCATTTTCCGAGACAGCAACGCTTCATCCACATTGTACTCGGTAATGCCGTCCGAGAGCGAGATGCCGCCTGCAGAAATAAACGCCTTGTTTACCTTAAACTGATCCAACAGCTGATAAGCGATAGGTCCTGTTGCCGCTTGAATGCCCATATTCACCTCGCCGCCCGCAAAAATAATTTTCCCCTGGAAATCTTCCAACGCGCACGTTAGAATTGGCACAAAGTTAGTAATGACTGTCACATCGGCACGGTCTTTAAGATGCCGCATGATTTCCAGCGTGGTTGTACCGTTATCCAGCATAACCGTTTCCCCATCCTTAACGAGGGAAGCCGCCATTTTCCCAATAGCCTGCTTCTCGCTTTGAAACATCTGGGACCTCTTTATAAACGTCGGCTCGATCCACTCGGAACGTACCTGTACCGCGCCGCCATATACTTTGCGCAGCCTTCCTTCCTTCTCCAATCGGTCCAGGTCGCGCCGGATCGTTTCCGTAGAGACATTGAATAACCCGGCAAGAGCGTGCACCTGCACTTTCCCTTCAATACTTAACTGAGCAAGAATCGTTTGCCTTCGTTCTTCATAGGTTAAGGACATATCTCTTTCCTCCTACATTGGTTTCATGTGTATTGATGTTGTTTTTATTCAGTGTAAAGTCCTATGCTGGTTGTTGTCAAACGGCCATAGTTACGTAGTCCGATCTATATATACGCGATATTCACACATCTTGGAGTTTAATCAAATGAACGTTACATTATTTTTTACTGTGTAAAAATGAATTGACAGATCCTCACTTAGATAATAAGATCAACAAGAAACCACATGAAATAACGCAAATCAACATCAACACCATATCTCATCGATTGATCGAGGGGGAAATTTTGAAATGAGTAACCAATTATCTTTTCGGCAAGACGGGACCTTTACCATTGTGCAATTTACCGATCTTCATTGGAAGGACGGAAGAGATGAGGATCAGCGCACCCGTAAATTAATGGAGCTTACCTTAGAGGCGGAGAAGCCGGATCTCGTTGTATTTACAGGGGATGTCATCTATACCGGTCCTGTCGCACCCGGCGAGTCCAAATGCAGTAATCCGTCACAAGCTTTCTGCGATGCGGTTGCTGCGGTCGAGGAAAGCGGTATTCCGTGGGCCTGCGTATTCGGCAATCACGATACTGAAAGCGAAATCACTCGTAAAGAGCTCATGCAAGTCGTGCGATCACATCAACATACCGTAACTCAGGCGGGACCCGAAGAGCTTGCCGGCGAAGGTAACTACATACTGGAGCTTGCAGATCCGAAGGGGAAACCAGCGGCCAATCTATATTTCCTGGATTCAGGCGACTATTCTCCTCTTCAGCACGTTGCAGGCTACAACTGGATACAACGGAATCAAATTCAATGGCTGACGGCCGAGTCGGCTCGATTGAATCCTCCGGAGCGGGAAAGCAAGCTTCCTGCACTCGCATTCTTTCATATCCCTGTTCCCGAATATAAGGAAGTATGGGACACCCAGATTTGCTACGGACACAAATTCGAAAACATCTGCTGCCCACCTGTTAACTCGGGGCTGTTCGCAGGGCTGCTTGAGATGGGCGACGTTATCGGCACATTTTGCGGACATGACCATATTAACGATTACCATGGTACCTTACACGGGATACGCCTCTGCTACGGACGGGCAACCGGCTACAATACGTATGGCAGAGAAGGTATGATGCGTGGTGCGAGGGTAATTCGTCTGACCGTAGGGGAGTCCGATTTTAACACATGGCTTCGCCTTGAAGATGGCTCGGTCGTAACCGAACAACCACTTCATGATCCTCATTCCACGAATGAAGATTAACAACTAAGGGAGAAGGCCTAATGCTATTACCTATATTGCTCGTTATTGCCTCCGGTATGGCCCACGCCGTCTGGAGCCTATTCACCAAAAGAAGTCTTAACAAAAGCGTTTTTCTATGGTCAATCATGATGCTGTGCACTGTTCTGCTCCTGCCGACCTTAATTACGGAGTTGTGGCACAATCCCCTATCTGGGGGTGCGTACGCTCTGCTGCTACTGTCTGTTATCCTGCAAGCCGTCTACTCCTGGCTATTGTCCCAGACGTATGAGCTTGGCGATTTATCGCAGATCTATCCGATTATGCGGGGGACCAGCACACTGCTCGTGCCGATCATCGGGGTGATCTTTCTCCGAGAATCGCTGTCTTTGTTTGGTTGGATCGGGATTCTCTTTATGCTCAGCGGCTTCATTATCCTTAGCGGAGTAGGATCTCGTCGCAAACACCCAGGGGCCCCGATGCAAAGCTTAAAACCTGTTCTCATGGCGCTGAGTGTCGGACTTGTCACCACCAGTTATGTATTCGTTGATAAATTGAACCTTCAGCATATTTCACCCTTGGCACTGCTGGAAGTGACAAATATCGGTTTTGTGGCTGGCCTGACTCCACAGGTTCTCAGATCCAAGGCACTGCGGAAGGAGTGGCAAGTTAACCGTTCTACGATTTTGCTTGGAGCTATTCTGAATCCGGGCTCCTATCTGCTGTTCCTCTTTGCCATGCAGCAAGCACCAATGGCTCATATTAGCCCCTTGCGGGAAACAGGAACGGTATTTGCCACGTTCCTCGGTATCCTGGTCCTGAAAGAGCAACAGGGCTTGAAACGGATTGTCTGTTCCATCATCATCACCTGCGGCATCATCCTTATTGGCATGTGGGGCTGAATCAGTGCGGAGGAGTAGAGTAGCCCTCTATTAATACATTACTAAAAACGGACACCAATTGGTGTCCGTCTTATATTCTATAAAGTAAATTAATTATATTTCCGGCTAGATCGGCTTCCATAAAATTTACATAAAAGCTTGAAGCCGAATAATCGCCTGCGCCCGGTCAACCACCTCCAATTTACTATAGAGATTGCTGATATAGTTGCGAGCTGTACCCTCGGCGATATGCAGCGTATCGGCAATTTCACGATTATTCAATCCCTTGATAATGAGCCGTGCCAACTCTTCTTCGCGTTCGGTCAGCTTGATGTGACCCGCTCCGCTTCGCTGCAGGTATTCATAATCCTCCGCCAGTCGGTTCATTCTCGCTGCTAATTTGGCTGCAACGGAAGCAGGCAGAATGAATTGCCCTGATACTGTATCGCGAATCGAAGCAATCATTTTATCCGCATCCATATCTTTAAGCATATAGCCGCTTGCTCCGTGTGCCATACCTTCAACGATATAATCAGTCTCTATAAAAGTGGTCAGGATCAGAATAAACGTCTCCGGGCTGCTCCGCTTTATTCGCTTCAACGCACTAATTCCGTCCATGACAGGCATTTGAATATCGAGCAGTACCAGATCAGGATGGAGCGCCTCTACCATCTCGCAAGCCTCTTCACCGTTTTTTGCTGCGCCAATGACTTCCATATCATCTTCCAAGTCCAAAATGGTTCGGAGTCCCTCTCTTGTCAGCAGTTGATCATCGGCAATGACCATCCTTATCTTTCTCATACTCTATCCCCAATCCAGCGCATTTGGTACGGCAGATCAATCCTTAGCAGACAGCCTTGGTTAGGCCGGGAATCGATAGATAAGCTGCCTCCCAGCTGTTCAACACGTTCTTTCATCGCTTTCAATCCAAATCCCATCACAATGTTACTTGTGCCTATTCCGCAATCTTCGAGCCTAAATTGCAAATATTCTCCGACAGGCTCCAGACTAAAGCGAAACTCTGTACTTCTGCCATGCCTGATCCCATTGGTCAGACCTTCCTGAAGTGCATGATAGATCGCCTTTTTATGGGCTGTCGACATCAACTCAGGCAGTTCATAAACAGCCGTATGGATGACAACTCCCGCATTTCGTTCCGTCTCTCGAATCAGTTGATTCAACATGATGGATAGATCTGCATACTTGTCCTCTCTTAACATATGAACAGAGCCCCGGATTTCATTCAGGCTGCGCCGGACAAGATCTTGTGCCTCATTCAGCCGCTGAACACCGCTCTCCATATCCTTATAGAGCAGCCGCTTTCCAGCTTCAATCTGTAAAATCGTGGATGTAAGTGTATGTCCGACAATATCATGTATTTCCTGAGCAATTCGATTCCGTTCCTCATAAACAGAAATCTCCGCCAGAGCTGCAGACGCCTCGCGCATGGATCTCTCCAGACTACGGGTTCTCTCCTCGACCTGAATCTCCAAATTTTTCTTAAGATATTGAATGCCCGAGTAAAGCTTGGCATTTGCGATCGAGATAGCGCATTGTGAGCCAAGCAGCTTAAGCACATCCAGCCGTTGCGGGGTAAATATGCCGGGTGACAGCTTGTTCTCCAAATAGAGCAAACAAATTAAGTTGTTCTGATTCATAACGGGGAGGCAGAGAACTGATTTCAGCCCTTTTTCCCTAACATATGAATTACGCACAAACATCCCTTGGCTGGCCGCATGATGCAGCACGATCTCCTCTTGCGTTCTCGCCGCATATCCGATAATGGCTGCCGGAACAACGTCCGACTCTTCCCCAAGAGGAACGGACTCGATGTGAATCCTCTCCACCGTACCATAAGCTTCAATATTCCATCTGCCTTCATGGTCGATAATGACCGCTCCATAATCTGCTCCAGCATTGTGGAGCATAATACGCATCAGCGTAACCAGTAATCGGCTCATCTCCATCTCGCCTGATAAAGCTTGCGCAGACATGACAACAGATAAGGAATCGACGCTCTCCAATCCGGACTCTCGCTTGACGTTTAGAAGATGAGGATATTTTTGCTCCAGATCAGCTGCTTTTACCAGCGCTCCCCATTGCAAATAGGCTTCATGCGCTTCGGTCATGTAAATCTCCGCAAGATGCAGCTTTCCCTGATGAAGACCGTGTCTGCCGTAGCACTCAGCCGTCATCGCCAAATCGTGAATATGACCGTACAGACGGGCAGCCTCAATGGATTGCTCATACAGCTCTTCAGCCTGACGATTCTTACGTGACAGCCGGGCCATTTCTGCTTTGATCAGCAAATATTTATGTTGATAATTTTCCGGGCAACGAAGGGCCAATTGCTTCATTTTCTTCAGACGTATTCGCATATTCGTCCAATATACACGTTGTTCCCGGGGTGAAGCCTCATCGTATAGCTGGGCCCAGACCAATGATTCGTAAAAATATTGAAGAGTATAGTCAACGTGGTCTTGACGCGACTCCAATATAGCACCCGATTTGATCAATGCCTCATTCGCTTCCCGATATTGACCGAATAAATAGCCGGGTAAATACTGATAAATGCAAACCAGCTCTTCGATCATATGAAACGAGTCCCCATGAACCGATTCGACAAACTCCGATCCTCTAACATTCTCTATTTCAAATGGATCATTAGGTGAGCGATTACCCGTTAATCGAACCAGGAGCGCAACAAATATGGTAGTTTGCTTACAATGAAGACTGTTATTATGTCGTAAAAAATCACCAGAATGGGAAATCAACCGATCATAAATATCTCCGAGTGGATGACCGTACTGCAGAAGTGAAGCACAATTGATCAACACACTCTGATTCCCCTGCCACAGATCTCCGGATTCCAGACCCATTTGGCCGACATACTCGGTGAACGTGTTAAGCATACCCGGATCAAAACGTCGCCAGCTGTTGTAACAGAGTGAGAATGAGGTCAGTGCCATCGCATGAAATGTCGGGTACGGTTTCGATAAGCTACAAGCCAGCATACCCCATTTGAATGTCTCATCATCATTACGGAAGTGATAATACAGAAACATCGCATAGCCTATAAACCCGATTGAAGCCTCTGGAGTTATACCATAATCCAGCGTCAATTCGAGCATCGTGAAATTGGAGGCGAGCCAGCCCTTTCGGTTCACAAAAAAACAGGCATTGCTCGTATAGACCAATACGGACATGGCCACTTTGCGCACTTCATCGGTCATAGGAGGCAGATATCTGAGCGAATCGATGGGGTGCTTCCGGAGTTTTCGGCTCAGCCGTAACCATTGAAAAGTCAATTGTAAAGAGTTTGGATTAAAATTATGATTCAAATTCAACAATTTCAATGTATTACGGCCTAAGGAAATGACCTCTTCATAGTTATCGTTGCTCGCTTCCAGTTGGATCTTCATCACGTAGACGCGTGCCTTATCCATATTTGTCGACGCTTTGCTAAACAGCAACTGAAACAAATCATTAGCTATTCAAAATGGGCGCATAAATATTCCAACTCCGCCCTCTCCCGAAAAATTTGAAAGAAGAGCTCGTAGTTCTGATCCCAATGATCTTCCTTTAGCAGTGCTGTCGCATGACGCAAATATCCGAGTGATGTCTCGTAAGCCGTTGATTGCTTCGCCTTTAAGCCCGCCTGCAGGTTAAGTTTCGCCAAGTCCTGACACTGCTCGAAACATTCCATCCGCTGCACAGCCTGATTCAAATGATTAGCGACTTCGAATACGGTCACGTCATCGCTGATTTCCATTCGATCCATCAGCAGTAAACCAATCTTCAGATGCAGATCGGGCTGCTCGTCCTCCGAAACAAGAGCATATGCGGCCTGATGAATGCGGACATGTTGAAATTTGTACGACTTAGCATCACTACTGCTAACTTGCTGCAACAAACGCTCCTCCACAGCACTATCCAGTACTTCCATAAGCTCCTCTACAGGCAGATCAGTAATGCTGGAGAGTGTGCCTAGCTGAAATCGACTGCCCAAAAATGCAGCCCTTCCCAGTACAAACACCATCTGGTACGATAAAAGCCGCATTTTATCCGACAAGTACGCAGCTGCATTATCCGGTACGTTCATTTCCTTTATCAGCTGTATATTCCACCTCCAGCATCTGCCTGACTCGTCAAAGGTTATTTGCTTATCATCGATCAAATCCTGAAGGAATTGTTTTAGGAAAAATGGATTTCCATCCGTCTTATGAAACAACACTTTAGCCAGTTCATCCGTATTAACAGCTTCGTATCGCATAGCATCACTTAACCATTGCTTCAGATCGGCGAGATCAAGAGCCCTCAGCGGTATTCTATTTATCGCTATGTTGCGCTCTACAAGCTTTTTCTCCAAAATACTAATCGGATGCAGCTCCGTAATCTCCCGATCATCTCGATAAGCCAGGGCTACCAGTAAATGCTTCGTTACCCTGTCCTCCAACAGAAAAGAAAGATATTGCAGCGATGCTTCATCCGCCCACTGAACATTGTCGAAAAACAACACAAATGGTCGATCTTGATGAAAAAACAATTGAATAAACCGGTTCATAATCTGATGAAACCGTTCCTTAGCTTCTAGCGGGGGCAGCGGCTGGACAGAAGGCTGCTGGCCAATAAGCAATTGCAACCTGGGAACTAGTTCGATCAACAGAGCCCCATAACCATCCAATGCTTTTAAAATTCGCAGCTTCCAGACTTCAACCTGCAGTTTAGTCTCCATCAGCAGTTGGCTGACCAATGTATCGATCACTTGATTCCATATGTCATATGGACGTGCAGTATGATGGGGGTCAAACTTGCCCATAGCAAAAAATCCTTCAAATGGAACCACTTTTCGAAAAGTTTCCTTAATGAAGGATGTCTTCCCGATTCCACCGTTTCCGCTAACCCAGACCGTCTCCACAGTTCTGTCCGAAGCTCGCTGCAGCGCTTTTCGCAAACTTCGCTGTTCGGACTGTCTTCCATAAAACTGGACCGGCACAATCCAGCGCTCCGGAATATCATGGCTTGCCAGCACAAAGGACTCGACTTGCCCCGAGGCTTGAAGCCTCGCCACACATTCCTCGAGATCCGTCTTGATCCCAAACGCACTGGCATACCTCGCTTCCGGCATTTTTTCCATACATTTGCTGACGATGTCGGAGACGGGTTGAGGTATTGAAGAAAATCTTTCATGCAGAGGCTCCGGCGTACCGGCAAGATGACGGTAGACAATGTCTACTACGTCCTGAAGCTCGAAAGGCAGCCTCCCTGACAAACATTCATAAAGAATGACTCCAAATGAATAAAAATCAGAGCGGTAATCAGGTGTCACACCTGTTCTTCCCGTCTGCTCTGGGGATATGTAAGAAAGCACAGCATCCGGTCGATCCATGGACAGCGACAATGGACTCTTGCTCTGATCTGTTGAACACATGCGGATATCAATCAGCTTCACTTCATAAGTGGCGGGATTGACCATCAGTTGAGAGGGGGTTAATTCATTTAGCGTTATGTTGTCACGATGTAATTGCATAAGGCAATCGGCAGCAGATGCAGCGATACGGAACCGGGCAGAAAGATCTAACGTATTTGCATGTGAACGCAATACCCGATCGAGAGTGCTTCCCTCCATATCTTGTAAGAGCAGAACAGGCCGATCCGCCATGATCTCCAGGCTGTAAACTTCAACTGCTCCTCTGCCGCCCAACTTTCTTAGCATGTCATACTCGTATCGAAAGGCGTCAACCATGACAGGTCCCGGGTATTCCTCACATGTCGTTTTGGCTATAACCATTCGTCCGTCCTCGTAACGCATCAATCTGTACAGCTTTATGTCACCGCTATTACCTATTACGCCCAATGTTCGGTACCCTGGCATCTCAAACATATATCGCACTCCCTAGCTCCAAATAGGTAGACAGAACGTTTTAAGATCATAACTAACAAATTAATACTATTATACATTGGAACATGCAGATGATGACCGCATCATCTAACAATATATCCTAATCATAATGTAATGCCATTTCGACAAATAGTGAGCGTTGTCATCATTCTTGTCATGTGACATCAGGAGATAGGGACTATGAATACTAACCCTGCCTTAAACACGTAAAGAAAAAGAGCACCTTGATCGGTGCTCTTACGAGTGCTCTTTCACATGATTAGCTTCTATACCATTGTTGGGCCTACCCAAGTTTGTTCTTTTTAAAAAAAAACACTTAAATGAGCTTATGCGCATACCACTTCTTCCCGCGGAAACGCCACAGGAAGATCGCGCCGCGCACGCCCCATTCACAGTTCATCGCCAGCCAGACCCCAAGAATGCCAATGCCAAGAACGATGCCCAGAATATATCCAAGCACGACCCGGAACAGCCACATTGTCAGCATCGAGGTGATCGAGGTGAATCGCGAGTCGCCTGCCGCTCGGAGCGCTGAAGGTAGAATAAAGCTAATGGACCACAGCGGTACCTGCACAATGGCATTGATCAAGAGGAGCCAGAAGATATCATCTACAATCTCAGCGGGAGGATCGAATAAACCTACCAACGGACGGAAGAACGGCATTAGAATCAAACCGGCCAGCGCCAGGGAGCAGGATCCCAGCACGAGAAAGGATTTGATGAACTTTCGGGCGTCCGCAATATTCCCTCGTCCGATGCATTGGCCGACAACCGTTACAACGGTTAGAGATAAGGCACTGGCGGGGATCTGAAACACACCGGCGAGAGAAGATCCGATGGCATTGGTTGCAATGGCATACGTACCCAAACCGACGATGAACACCTGAGTTAATAATTTCCCCCCGTTAAAAAACATCTGTTCCGCAGCAAACGGAAGGCCGATGAACATAATTTTACGGAGCATGGAGAGCGGAATGTGAAACAGATCGCGAACGCGTAGATGCAGTGTAGCATCCACTTTGAACAAATAATATAGGGCGCAGACAGCCCCCGCATAACGGGCGATGTTCACGGCGAGTGTCATCCCCATTACACCCATATTCAGAAAATTGATAAAAACGATGTTCAGCAAAACGTACAGTACGTTCATAATCAACGAAAGGGCCAGCGATGCCCGGGTCTTTCCGATCCCTCGGAGTGCACCGCAAACCGCTTGAACAACCGCTATGCCCACAAAGGAAGCACTGCTCCCGATCAGATAAATCCTGGCACTGTCCAACACATCTGACGAGGCCGAGCCAAACAAAATATTAAGCACCGGGTTGTGCATCCCCATGATCAGGAGACCAATTCCCAAGGCGATCAGGGCAACCGAGGTTACGGTGCTAGCAGAAGCCCGGGACACCATCAAGTCATTGCCGC
Organism: Paenibacillus uliginis N3/975; assembly: GCF_900177425.1. Classification (NCBI taxonomy): domain Bacteria; kingdom Bacillati; phylum Bacillota; class Bacilli; order Caryophanales; family Paenibacillaceae; genus Paenibacillus; species Paenibacillus uliginis. Next base: position 5,923,965 of record NZ_LT840184.1, read on the forward strand.
TTCCTTTATACTGAGCCACCACAACCGTCCCCCCGGTCGCTACAGCCACAAACACATTAATCAGAAAAATGTTCAGTGAATCGACCATATTCACCGCACTGACCGCCGCCACCCCTGACGAACTGATCATGGCCGTATTCACTAGATTTAACCCGATGATAAAGGCCTGGTCGATCAAAATCGGAAAAAACAAGGCAAAAATCTGCCGGTAATCCATCGACTCCCCAGAAAAATATTTATTCAAAATACCATTCATTTGCATTTGCATTCGTCTACGAAGCTGATTCAATGTCATCACATTCTTTTCGTTTAAATCAAGCAGAAACGGCTTGCTGTCCTTATTAAGACGGCGGCCGTTTCTGCGAGAAAAAACTCTTCATCCGAAGAGCTTCTAATAACGGTAATCATGAATTTATATCACAAGGATGAGCCTCTCACGAGAGTGATCCCTTTTACCCCAGCATTTGATTGGAGAATATCACTGTAACCGGATTCTGTCAATGAAACAAACTATACTTAAAATGACGGTCTTCTATTGATATTCCCACGTCACTTCAATGTCCTGATCATAGTTGCCGAAGCCGCGGCCGAACAGACTGACACCTCCTGGATGCCTGGCCGAGGGGAGCGAAGCAATTCGCAGTCGGATATCCTGATTGCTCTCAATCGAAATCTCGTGTACTGAGAAGTCAGACATGCGGACACCATCGAGAAACGTTCCTTCGTGTGTGACAAGCAACGTCTTTAGCAGACCATACTGCGTTGATTTTTCCGTCCACCATGCGGGAGAATATCTCCCTTTTTTATCACCAAAATCACCTGGGCAGGTCCAAGTGAGCAGTTCCTTCCCGTTTAACGAAAATGTAATATCCGACGGCCAGTCCTCCTGAAAGCCCGGAGCCTCCGAACATACTTCCAACGAAATACATAAACTGGATAGCTGCTCCGTCGCCACCGAATAGTTTGGCAGTCTGTACTCCACATATCCGCTTGCAAACCAGAGATGACCTGCTTTCACATGCTCAGGGTCTGAAAAATACCGCGGATCATCCACGATCCCGATTAGCTTGTCCCTTGAAGCCAAACCGCAGGTTGGCGTGACCTGATAATCGACATACTGGCCTATCGGAATCGAGCATGTGTCACCGGCGGCTGCCAAGGTCGATACTTCTTCTGTAACAGGAGGTTCCTGAAACTGCAGTTCTACTTGCGTAAGTTTCAGGGAGCAGCGCTTCTGCACACCACGGATCCCCGGTACATTTTCTGTTTGAACAATGCCTGCTTCCTCCAGCTTCTGAATATGCTTCGTTATGATAGCAGAAGAGAACTGCAGCTTCTCTGCAAGATCCTTAATGTTATGCGGTTCCTGCCGTAAATAATCAATGATGCGAAGTCGTGTTTCAGAGCCAAGGCATTCATAGAAAGCCAACTGCTCGATACTTACTGGTATTTTCATAGCAGAGCTCCTTTCAAACCCATTATATAACTTCAAGGTTAATCAAACAACTTGATAATTGACAAAACAAACAAAAGGGCTATAATTCAAATTAAAGTGAACTTATTTGTTTATGATTAACTTTTAAGTTAATGAAAGGAGTTTCACAAATGAATTCAGCAATTTCACAACAACCACAACTAAGACCCGAACACCCACAGCCGCAATGGGAGCGTAAACAATGGCTAAACCTGAATGGCGAATGGGAGTTTGAGATGGACGATCAGCGTACAGGTGATTCGAATCGCTTGTATGCACAGGAGCAGTCACTTAGCGGCCGGATTCAAGTGCCATATTGTTACCAGAGCAAGTTGAGCGGAATTACTGACACAGGCATTCATGATCTGGTCTGGTACCGCAAATCCTTTACCTTACCGGCAGACTGGACCTCGAAGCAGATTTTGCTGCACTTCGGTGCAGTTGATTATAAGGCAGATGTATGGGTGAATAGACAGCATGTCGTTTCACATGAAGGAGGACATACTCCATTTTTCGCAAATATCACACATACGCTGCAGGATGGAGATAATATCATTACCGTAAGAGCTGAGGATTACAGCAAGGATAATGCTTTGCCGCGCGGTAAGCAGTACTGGAAAGAAAAGTCGGAATCCATTTTCTATACAAGTACAACTGGCATATGGCAGACCGTATGGCTGGAGGCTGTAAACACCGTCCACATGGACAAAGTAAAGTTTACCCCTGACATCGATCGCAACGAAGTTCTATATCGATTGTATGTGAATGGACTAGCCTCGCTTGCAGCAGCGTCTAAAGTTGAAGCCTGCTTCACGGTAACTTTTAAAGGCAAAGTCATGGCAGAGCATCGGATCCGTGTAAACCATCGTGAAGAGTGGGGCTCCATCGGCTTAAACAATGAATACAACAATCGTGGAGGAGAATATCATTGGACACCGGAGAACCCCAATCTTCTGGATGTGTCTCTTCAACTTCTTGTGGATGGCCAAGTGACAGATGAAGTAGCCAGCTATTTAGGCATGCGTAAGGTCTCTATCCAGTATGGCAAGTTGAGCTTGAACAATCATCCTTATACGATGCGGCTCGTGTTGGACCAGGGGTATTTTCCGGAAGGACTATTGACAGCTCCGACTGATGCAGACTTTATCAAGGATATCGAGCTGACAAAATCTATGGGTTTTAACGGCGTGCGCAAGCATCAAAAGACAGAGGATCCTCGCTTCCTGTACTGGGCAGACCGAATGGGACTTCTCGTTTGGGGAGAAGCGGCTAACGCGTATCAGTTTACACCTACGTACGTTAACCGTTTTATGAATGAATGGCAGGAGATCATCGAACGGGACTACAATCACCCTAGTATCGTGGTCTGGGTACCGCTCAATGAAAGTTGGGGTATTCCACTAGCAAAAACAGACACATGTCAGCAACACCACGGTCTTGCCATGTATCACACCACGAAGTCGCTCGATCCTACAAGACCGGTCATTTTTAACGATGGCTGGGAGATGATGACGACCGATATTGTCGGCATACACGATTATGAATGGAGAGAGCAAGTACTGGCTGAGCGATATGCTACAGTAGAGAGCACGGTCCAATACTCACCTTCTATGAATCCTTTATTCGTGGGTGGTGCACAGTATGAAGGGCAACCGATATTAGTGACCGAGTTTGGCGGAATTAAATTTAAGAAGAGTGAATGGGAAGGCTGGGGATACTCAGGCGCAGAAGATGATGAAGATTTTAAGGCGCGCCTGCAGGCTGTAATTCATCCACTTTACCTCTCTCCAGTCGTTCAAGGCTTCTGTTATACACAACTAACCGACGTGGAGCAGGAGATCAATGGATTGCTAACCTATGATCGTGAGCCCAAGCTTCCATTGGAGGTTATTCATCGGATCGTAACGGGTCAAGGGCTGTAAAATAACAATTGTACGTACGATATAAAAGGAACCCCGGAGTACAGCATCAGTCTGTGATGCTGTACTCCGGGGTTCCTTTGTTTTGAATTTACCGTTAGTCATCAAAGTTAACATAAAACATTAATTTGTATAGTTTCCTATACAACAGACATGTTACCCACCCATAAATTCACTTCTAATAATACTTACATTTTCCTTGTGACAGGCTGTGGTAAAGGCGGATAAGAAGGCGTGCTCTTTATACAGCGCATCAAGAGCGCACTCATTGTTGATAAGGACCGCCTCACAAAGTCGGTTTAAGTAATCCGATGCCATATCCAAGCGTCTCTTCATCTCTGACGAATCAGCAGTCGTTTGCCCATGACCTGGTACAAGCAATTGAATGGAATGAGCAGCGAAAATACGGTCCGCCTTCTCCAGCGTTTGCATATACGCCTTCGCGCTCTGATAAATAAATGGCAGTTCAAAATTCGATAAATAATCTCCAGCAATCATGATCCCGAGCGGTTCAATGACGGTAATTACTCCATCTTCCGTATGTCCCGGAGCTAGATAGAAAGTCATCGTAGTGTCTCCTAACCGAAGCTGCTGTCCATCCTTATGAATCACAATGTCGACCCTCGGAAATTCAATCGGATAGTCCCGGCTAATATAATGTTTGTTATCGAACTCTCGGATCATTTGAAGCGTCTGCTCTTTCTCCGATTGATGATGCAGCCCGCTACTTCCAATCACTCTCGCATCAGGAAACGCTTGATAGCCAATAATATGATCGAAATCCCCGTGCGTAAAGAGAAGATAAGTGTCCCGCTCCCCTTTGATCGTATTTACATATTGCTTGATCGCCTCTACTTCGTCCGGTAGCCAGTTCGGGTCTACGATGAGTACCATTTCCTTCGTTTGAATTACCGTCGAGGTCGTCTGATATAATGCGCTCTGGAACACCGTTACGTGTTCACTCTGGTATTGAATCAAATGTATCTCCCCTTCCACTTACATCTACGATCATATTCATTAATTGCTGCTCAATCCCTGTGATTTTATGGTTCTTTCTATAACAGATGAATTTTTCAATTTCACAATAGCTATGATCTATCACTTTATAATTCCTTACTCCTAACGCAGCCGTATCCGATTCTGGAATCAAAGTTACCCCCATCCCAAGTTGACACATCTTAATCATAGATTCCAAGGCAGCAATTTGAACAAAATCTGATCTAATTACCTGGCGATCCTCAAGTAATAAATCAAATATTTTTTTATAATAACAATTTTCAGAAGAAATGATTAGATTATCATTTTTCAAAATCTCATCAAGCGGCTTATCCAAGCTTTTACCGATTAGCACTAGTTTTTCAGTTCCATATTTTTTGTAATGAAGCGATTTAACGTCCGTCTTCCCCACTAGAAATCCAATATCAATCATTCCGTTTACGAGCTCTTCTTCAATTTTTGGTGTGCTCCCTGTTTTTATGCTAACCATCAAATTTTCATATTTTTCATATAATACTTCCATTGTATCATCGAAGTTTGCAGGATTTTTACTTACCATTAACCCAAGCTTTAGCGAAAGGCTTTCTTCACTCATTAAACTTCTGGTTTCTTCCCATAGTAATACAATCTTCTTGAACTGAGCATAAAGTTTTTTACCCTTTTCATTTAGCTCCATCCCTCTTGGCTTTCTATAAAAAAGTTCTGTATTGAACTCACTTTCAATTTTTTTGATTTTTGCTGTCATATTGGATTGCAGCTGAAGCAGTTCTTTCGCAGCAAGTGAAATACTTTTATGTTCTGCAACGGTAATAAATGCTCTCATATTTTCAATGTCCAAATGGATTCATCCTCTTTATATCAATTTATTTGATACGTTCATCAAATAAAAACATTATTTTTGATACCCACAAAATATTATACTGCTATTAACAAATATATGGGAGGAACTCTCTATGGAAAACAAAAAAATCAAGGTGGGCATTATCGGAGGTTCCATTCGAAATCGGTGGGCCAGTACTACACACATCCCCGCTTTAATCAAAAGCAAGCATCATCAAATTACTGCCATTGCAACAACGAACATGGAATCAGCTAAAGAATCAGCTAATCAAATTGGAGAAATCGAAGCGTATGATAATTATAAAGAAATGCTTGCATCTAAGAACGTTGATATGATCATTGTCAGCGTAAAAGCTCCTTTCCACAAAGAAATCGTACTGAACACAATTAGAGCCAATAAACATATTTATTGTGAATGGCCCCTCGCCATAGGTACAATTGAAGTAGAATCCATCATGAAAGAAATGGGTCAATCCACGATCAAGCATGCCATTGGTTTACAATCACGCCAGGCAGATGAAGTAAAACTTGTTAAAGACATGATAGATAACGATGAAATCGGAAACATTTTATCCATAAATATGAAAGTTTCCACACACGCGAAAGGAAATTGGGTCGATAAAGCCGGTAGTTATATCCTTGATCGAAAAAACGGAGCCACATTATTAACCATTAACGGTGGACATTCTTTAGATGTAATAACTTTCATTTTCGGACATTTTACTGAAGTTCAAGCAAACCACCATACACATTATACGGAAGCTCGTATTATGGATAACGATAGTACGATCAACAAAAATATAGAGGATCAGTATTTGATTCATGGAAAAATTAATAACAACATCCCCATCGTTGCCCATCTGCAAGGTGGGGCTTATCCTCAATTTCTTTTGGAAATACAAGGAGAACGAGGGATCATCAGACTCTACCAAAATCAATCCATCGGACATCCGCAATATGGCGGTTTGAGTGTTTCGTTAGCTAAATATGATTCAACACAAACTATTACCACCAGTCAAAATAGTGACTTCACTGTTCTAATGGAAGACAATAAAGAAGTGCCTTTCACAAATGTATGTAGAGCACACCAATCCTTCGCTAAAGACATACTATTGAATACAAATGAAACCCCAAATTTTCATTATGCTTCGTATTTGCATCGATTGATAACTGCCATAGAAGTATCAGCAGAAACAGGGGAGAAAATTAGTATAGAATAATCGAAGTTGAGCGCTGCTGGATAGCAGCGCTCTTTGTTATTATTAAAAAAACTTAGATTCATCCACAGTTGCTCTGTATCTCAGTTATTTAATCCTTAGGTCAGCGATTGGAGTCTAAATCAACAGAAAGTAATTATTGTTTTCCCCATAGTATTAGAATAAGATTAAACATTATAATGTTATTATGTTTTCCTTCACAAAATCATAGATGCAGGAGGGATTTTAAATGAAGTTACGTTTTGAGGGCGATGTTACGGATATCATGCCCGGTGTACAATTACTGTTGCACGAGCTTGGTGTTGACTTACAGGAGGATGGAATACCCGTTCACATAGGATCGTCGGAAGGTGATCTGGAAGTCGGTCGCGAGCAGGACCACGCTTACATTCGTTACGGAAGGAAGCACCAATTTTTCCGAGGGTTTGGTTTACTCATTCAACATAGTCGCAAGAGCCATACCTTTCATATTCGGGAAAAGCAGCAGTTTGACCAGATTGGACCCATGTTCGATCTATCCCGCAACGCGGTACTCACGGTGGACAGCTTTAAATTCATGCTGAATAAAATGGCTTTAATGGGAATGAACACCGTTATGTTGTATATGGAAGATACATACGAAATCGAAGGGGATCCCTATTTCGGATACATGCGAGGTCGTTACACGCAAGAAGAGCTAAAAGAAATTGACGATTACGCCGACCAATTCGGCATTGAGGCTTTTCCAAGCATCCAAACCCTCGCGCATCTGGAGGAATTCCTGAAATGGGAGCCGATCAAGCATTACCGTGATACGAAAGGCGCCCTGCTAGTCGGAAGCGAACAGACGGATTCTCTGATTGAGCGGATGATCGAGGCAGCAAGTGCACCGTTCCGCAGCAAGAAGATTCATATCGGAATGGACGAAGCGGAGGAGCTCGGGCGGGGTAAATATTTGGACCTTAACGGATACGAGAGCCGTTTTAATATTATGGTTGCGCATTTAGATAAGGTATTGGAAGCCGTTCGCAAGCGTGGTCTGAAACCGATGATGTGGAGCGATATGTTCTTGAAGCTCGCATCTGGAAACGGTGACGAATATTACGATAAAGAAACCTCCATTCCTGAGGAAATGGCTCGCCGTATCCCCAAAGACGTTGATATGGTGTATTGGGACTACGTCCATATGGAGCCAGAGGATTACGAGAAGGTGATTGCCAATCACCGGCCGCTCGGCTGCAACCTGGTATTCGCGGGAGCGGTGTGGATTTTCAACACGTTCGGCGTGAACTACGGACTATCCTTGAACGCTTCGGATGTCGCATTGCAAGTATGCAAGCAGGAAGGCATCCGCGAGGTGTACGCGACCATGTGGGGAGACGACGGCAATGAGGGAAATCCGTTCGCTGCGCTGCTTGGTTTGCAGCTCTATGCCGAACACGCTTACTCGGAACAAAAACCAACGCAAGCTCAGCTAGCGGAGCGAGTTAAATTCTGTACGGGAATTGAGATGGATACATTCCTGCAGCTGAAGGATCTGGACGAAATCCCTGGGCAGGAGCCAAACAACGCCAAACAAAGCAACCCTTCGAAATTTTTGCTGTACCAAGATGTGCTTCTTGGGTTGTTCGACAAGCAAATTGAAGGTCTGAATCTGGCGGACCACTATGCCGAGTTAGAGCAAAGAATACGTGAAAAACGCGACAACGACGCAGAGCTTGATTATCTGTTTGAAATGCCGGAGAAGCTAAGCGCCGTGTTGAAACGCAAAAGCGAGATCGGTATCTTATTAAAGCAAGCTTATGACGCCAAGGATACCGATTCACTGAGACACATAGGAACGAACGTACTGCCCGCCATTTCGAAAGCGGTTCAAGAACTACGTGCCGCACACCGAACGCAGTGGCTTCGGATGTTCAAACCCTTCGGCTGGGAAGTGATCGACATTCGCTATGGCGGTGTCATCAACCGTTTGGATACCGCATCAGTCAGAATTCTTGACTATGTAAAGGGACGAATTACGAGCATTGAAGAACTGGAGCAGGAACGATTAGTGTACAGCACAACCAACCGCTTCAACCATAAAGGTGTCGGCTGGTGCAGTCATTATTACCGTATGGCCTCGCCAAACGTGTTTTATCATGTTCTGAATCCTTTTTAAGTGATATAAGTGAAGCGATAAAAAAACGGCACTTACCTATTCTAGGTAAGTGTCGTTTGTGCTCTTAAGGCATCTACCTTTCCACCCCCAGCTCCGGCAAGCGGAGCTCTAGATAATAAGCGATTAGACAATTGAGAACTTGACAGGCGAACGAGAACTAGGCAAAAACAAGGGGATTAGGTTATGATAGAACCCAAAATTGTATACAGTTTCCTGACAAAGTAGAAGGGGGAGCGACATTTAGCTTATGTTCAAATCAACGTATTTGCGCATTTTTTTGTGGAGCTGCATCTTGATTACCGTCATTATCTTCCCGTTTTCCTTATTTCTGGTTCAGCGGTTCTCAGATTATGCCTCCTCCCAGCTTGGATATATCAACCGAGACAGAATAGAGGAAACATTAGACCGTACGGAATTCATCCTGGCTAAACTGAAGTGGTACGGCTTGAACATGTATGAGGATCAGACGATTCAGAACTGGATGTATTCCCAAGAGGATGATCCCTTGCTGGATGCCGCAGCCCTTCAGACATTGTCAAAGTATTTATCAAAGGAGTCCTTTTTTGAAGGCGCTTACTTATTTAATATGCGCAGGGAAAAAGTGATGGATTTCAATGTTGGTCTCCTTCCGTTCGACGAGTTTACAGATAGGACTATTTTGGAGCGGGTTAAGCAGAAGGACCCGTTCTTATTGCGGTATTTTCATCATGAGACAGGGGGTAAATCATATATAACCTTGATGATTCCGCCTTCTTATGTCAAGAAGGAACAGTATGGATATTTGGTCGTGCTATTAAATAAACAAGTGCTGCAGAACTATCTTATTTCCGGGGAAGGCGATACGGATCATCAGGTGACACTCATAGACCATTCTGGGCAGACGATTTTGGGTCAGATGGATGAAGAAATGATGACTAGCGTGATGAGTTCGAGAACAGACGCCAAGAAGAGCTCCTTCGAGCTGAAAGTAAAAGGACAGACTGCATACGTGAATTATGCCGATTTAGATTCTCAAGATTGGACGATTTATTCCCTGTCCAGCATGCAACAGTTCCGTACTCAGGTGACTTCCTTCCAACAGATGATCGTATTATGCTCGATTCTACTGCTCATCATGTTGCTGCTGGCTGTACTCTGGAACTCACATATCTTCTTCAAGCCTTTTCGAGTCCTTGCGACTCAAATCCATGGCAAGCTCGGTATTCGAGCCAAGAGCGACATTGACGCCATTCAACAAAGCGTTATTTTACTGCGAGATCACTCCCCTCTGATCAAGACAGAATATTTACGGCGATGGATATTGCAGGGCAGATTGAGCGACAACGCAAGAGAGGCTCTTTCCCATGAATCAAGGATACTCAATTACGAATGGATAAGGCTGTCCGTTGTCAAAATAGATGCTTTCTACGAAACTACAGAGCGTTACGATTTCACCTCCCAGAGACTGTTGAAATATGCAATTGGCAACATTGCGGAAGAGCTGCTCGGCAATAAGGATCGCTCAATCGAGGTTGTGGATTTCGGCGGTGACCACCTGCTCCTCCTTATAGGTGTTGCCGATCATGCGGCCGACTTGACTGAAGAGTTGAGCGAACTGAGCCGTATGGTGACACGCTATGTTCAGCTCAACATAACCGTTGCATGCAGCACAGCAAAGCATGTTCGTGATGATCTGCGCGCGGTATACGACGACTTACGAGAATTGACGTTGTTCAAATTCGTAAGCGGGGATGACAAAATATATACAGAGCAAGAATATGAGCGCTACGCAGATTTACAATACCAACCGGATGACACCTTGCAGGACCTCCTCATTCAGTCGATCCGTAGCGGCAAGAATGAGCAATCCTTTAATTTGCTGGAACAATGGTTTATACGGCTGCAAGCGATGAAATACTCCGAATGTCAATTCCAGCTGAAATTGATGCTCTTCTCCTTCGTCAGATCATTTAGCCAGCTTACCACCGTACATCATGTAGAGGGAATTGAAAGTCACTTAAAAAAATTTGCAAAACTTGAAGACATACACCTGTGGATGAAACATGAGATTGCTCGAATCATCTCTCTGCTCGGTGACCAGAAAAGCTTGAACCGCAAAGGGAAGATCGTAGATGAAATTATTGAATATATTCGATATCACATTCACGATCCAAGGCTGTCTGTCGAGAATATTGCCGATCACATTGCACTGTCAGCCAAGTATGTACGTCAGTTGTTTCTTGACCAATACGGTATGTCATTATCCAATTATATTTTGAATTTGCGGATCGAGAAAGTGAAGGAATTGCTTCAACAATCGGACATGAGCGTTGCTGAAATTTCGCAGCAGGCAGGATTTCAGACGAAGAGTCATTTTTTTACGGCATTCAAGAAAGCGACTGGAATGACACCGGCCCAATATCGTTATCAGCAGATCAATGGAGCGAGTGGCTGATTACCAAGCTTTATAAATGAGTACAGAACCTGACTGGAATAATGATTACCCGTGCAGAAGCCATATAAGAACCTTTTTCGACCACTGAGAACTATCCAAGGCTGCTGAACCACTGCTACGATAACCATGTTGAACGACACATACATCACATTGATTGATCGTGAGGAGGTGAATTATTGAGGAGTAATAAAGGAAAGAATAATGGATTTATCCATGAGGTCGTGAAAAATCGGTACTTGTATTTGCTTGCACTTCCAGGCATGTTGTTCCTGCTTATATTTGCGTATACCCCTATGCTTGGGCATTTGCTTGCCTTCCAGAACTATCGTCTCTCTGACGGACTGTTTGGCAGCGAATGGGTGGGATTTAAAAATTTCGAGTTTTTCTTTATGGGTAAGGACTGGCTGCGTGTTACATGGAACACCGTGTTCTTGAACGGGTTGTTTCTGGTATTCGGTATAGGTACTGCGGTAGTGCTCGCCGTGCTATTGAATGAAGTCACCAACAAGTGGTTCAAGAAGACAGCGCAGTCCTTTGTGTTTTTACCGTACTTCATCTCATGGCTTGTCGTCAGCATGATGGTACAGACGATGTTTAGCTCATCCGAAGGGATGCTGAACCAAGCGCTGGTCGCTCTTGGATACGAAGGAGTGGACTGGTACCTAACTCCAAGTGTATGGCCGTTTATTTTGACGTTCGTATATGTCTGGAAAATAGCAGGGTATAACTCGATTATCTTCCTGGCCTCCATAACGAGTATTTCATCAGAGTATTATGAGTGCGCCAAAATTGAAGGGGCCAGCCGCTTGCAGCAAATCATTTACATTACTCTTCCACTGCTGCGCCCAATCATTATTGTTTTGACGCTGCTTGGTATAGGACGAATTTTCTATGGAGATTTCGGCATGATCTATGCCCTCATAGGAGACGTTGGCGTATTGTTCCCAACTACAGATGTCATCGATACGTATGCGTATCGTGCGTTGCGGCAAATGGGCAATTTCAGTATGTCCTCCGCGATCATCCTCTATCAGTCATTTATGGGGCTTATCACAGTTATTCTATTTAATTGGCTTGCACGCAAGGTCGATTCAGATTCTAGATTGTTCTAAGGTGTGATTAAAATGCGGGAGCGATTGTTCCTTGGCGTTGTTTACGTGCTATTAATCGGGTTTGCGTTGATCTGCTTCATCCCCTTTTGGATTGTGCTGATTAACTCTTTTGCAGACGAGTCGGTTATTCAAACCTCCGGGTATCAGTTATTTCCGACTTCGTTTAGTCTGGATGCCTACACCTTTCTATTGTCAGGGGAGCAGGTATTCCGAAGCTATGGTGTCACATTGTTCGTTACGATTGCAGGAACGATGCTTGGCGTCACCCTTACAGCAACCTATGCGTATGTTCTAAGCCATCCGAAGGTGAAGTATCGTCACGTACTCTCGTTCTTAACTTTTCTAACGATGCTGTTCGGTGCAGGGCTCGTCGGGTTTTATATGCTAATCGCCAACTGGCTGCATCTCAAAGACTCCTTATGGGCGCTTATTCTCCCCTACCTGCTCAACCCGTTCTATGCGTTCATTCTCGTTTCCTACTACCGCTCCTTGCCCTACGAGATGAATGAAGCCGCAACGGTGGACGGGGCGAATGACATTCATATCTTCTTTCGTGTCATATGGCCTGTTTCATTGCCGGTTATCGCTACGGTTGCACTGTTCTATGCACTGCAGTATTGGAATGACTGGTACTTGTCACTTCTCTTTATTGATAATTACAAGATGCATCCGCTACAAATTATGATCCGCCAGCTAATGTCCAACTTGAATGCGATGTCTTACGTTGGTGGGAGTCAGACGGACTACAACATTATGATTCCGACATATGGCATGCAGCTAGCCATTGTATGTATTACGATTGGACCGATTGTTCTCGTGTATCCTTTCGTGCAGAAATATTTTATTAAGGGTATGACGCTAGGGTCTGTTAAAGGTTAACTCCAGATCACTTATTCAGGGGGAGCGAGGAAATGAGAATGAAACGTTGGCTTACCTTCTCACTTGTGCTGCTGTTGTCATTATCTCTGGCCGTAGGTTGCTCGAAAGCGCCGAATGATACGCCAGCACCAGAATCATCTAAGGGAAATCAAACAGATAAAGAAGGCACTAAATTGGAACCGGTTACACTTAAAATCATGATTCCAGGAGATCGTCCACCAGATATGGATGAGGTTATCGCAGAAGCTGAACAACGGATGAAGGATACGATCAATGTCAAGTTAGACATTGTTTTCGTACCATGGGCTGATTTGGGTCAGAAGACACAAGTGACGCTTGCTTCGGGGGAAAATATCGACCTTATCTTCGATGCACCGTGGCTTCACATTAATCAAATGATCGCAGATGGGTTCTATGAACCACTGGACGACTTGCTCGCGCAATACGGTAAGGCCGTGCTGGAGAAGCGTCCGCAGCAAATGTGGGATGCGAATAAGTATAACGGCAAGATTATGGCTGTACCGCTTGGTGTCGTCTACATGTCGGGTAACTCCTATGTCGTACGCAAAGACATACGCGAGAAGCTAGGGATACCTCCTATTAAAACGTACGAAGATTTAATTAATTTTGCTTATAAGGTGAAGGAAAAAGAGCCGGGCATCGCGCCATTCACAGCGGGAGGAACGTCGGGATTGCAGCAGTCATCCATTGTAGCCCAACGCAGCTTGAACGATTATGATACGCATGTCCGTTACACACATGCGCTCGGAAGCAGTCTGACGCTGTATTATAAGAATAATGACGGCAAGGTATATAACCTGTTCGAGGATCCTGAACCAGTATTGTCTTGGTTGAAGGATGCCAGACAGTTGTATAATGACGGGATCGTATATAAAGACATTTTGACAGCCAAGGATTTCTTGCAGCCATTTATGAGTGGCAAAGCTGCGATCGTCACGAAAGGATCGTTCGGTACAGGTCTTACCTTTGACCAGCAGTTCAAAAACAATGTCCCGAATGGGGATTTGGAAACCGTCACATTTTTTGATAAAACCAAGGGTGCCAATATGACCAACTTCAAGCAGTGGAATTTCCTCGCTGTGCCGAAGGTAAGCAAAAATAAGGAACGCGCAGTGATGTTCATGAACTGGGCAAATGAGAAGGAAAACTATGATTTGCTGTCCTACGGCATTCAAGGGAAGCACTGGGAGCCTGTTGGCGATAGCGAAGTAAAGCTGCTCGATACAAAAGGATACTGGGGATTTGGATATGTATGGGTATGGAACCCGATAGATGAACGTTCAGATGTCGACCGAGATAAGCGTAATGACGAATATGAAGCTGTATTGCGCGATGCTGACAGCTTTACGAAGGATGTTCTTACAGGATTCGAATTCGACTCTTCAGCCGTGCAGAACGACCTCAGTCAATACAATACGGTAGAGGCCAAGTATTACCCTGCAATGTTTAATGGTGTTCTCGATCCAGAAGAGACATTGAAGAAGTTCGAAGCAGAGGCCGGGCCTTCACTCAAGCGTATACAAGAGGAATTGCAGAAGCAAATCGATGCTTTCATGGCCAACAAGTAGACGTTAATGGTCAGTAAAAAATCAATGAAGGGTGGGATGAATGATGAGAAAGAAATATATGTCCGCGCTGTTATCGCTCTTCTTAATGCTGCTTACTGTCGCACCGGTATATGGGGAAACAACAGCGAGCTATGAACAAATCGAGCAGACAGTGCCTGAAGAAGGAATGCCGATAGGAGAATCTGATGAAACTAGTGTGACCGAAGAGGATGATGAAGCAGAAGAGTTTGAAGAGACTGAGGAACCGGGTAAGCTTGAAGAGGTTGATGGAATTCATAATGTAGATGGAATTGACGAGGGCGAAGACATCGAAGGCTTGATGAGCAAAAAGGCTCCGAAAAAGCTAAAGAACTTGGCCCATGGTCTCAACTACCAGTTGTCAGAGCCTCCAAGTCCAGACTACCCTGATGAGGGTGGCCAGTTAACGGATGGTATCAAGGCAGAAGCTAGCTTCCAAGATACGAACTGGGTAGGATTTTTCAAGGGGCATCTCAAGGAAGTTGTGTTCGATTTAGGAGAAGCAAAGTCAATTGCATCGATTAATACGCAGTTTTTACAAGAGTCATCTTCCAGCATCTTCTTCCCTGTCACAGTCAGCTTTTATGTGTCCAATGATGGTCAGAGCTGGTCAACGTTGAACCATGTCGGCAGTAAAAAGCGCTTATGGCAGCAAACACCTCCGAATATACAGCAATATTCCTGGAATGGGGAAACGGACGGCTTCCGAAATGTCAAAGGTAAAGGAACGATGGCGTATGCCCGATATGTAAAAGTACAGTTCATGGCGGATTGGTTCAAGTTCATCGATGAGGTCGAGATATGGGGTTACGATGGCAAGCAGAAGCATGCCAAGAAGCTTCCACCAGATAAATTGTCCTATCTTCAGCCAGGGTCGAAAACAGCAGGCATTCATGATCTTGTACTCATTCCAAATGGATACTATCCAAACAACTTGGGAGATTGGAGTAAGGAGGATTACATTCCGTACGTTGCCTATGTCGATAAGAACGGGAACCCTGTCGATTGGATGATCGATGGCTATTTGATGGCACCTTATCGGACTCCAGATTGGCGGGCTTTCAACTCAATATACCCTCCATCGAATAAGCAGGATTGGGAATGGCTCTTGAATAAGACGTTCGACCAAGGTGGAGACGTTGATAACCTGAACGAAGCTGTAAAGGAAATCGGCCAGAAGCTGAATCAACCTGGACATAAAGTA